>NZ_JAELTK010000035.1:0-57442 GCF_016428765.1 Delftia sp. ASV31 | reverse complement strand
CACGGTCAAGAGCAAGAAGCAGCGCTCCATCTCGGAAGTGTTCCAGGAGATCGAGCCTGAAGACCTGATCAAGTTCGGCATCATCCCCGAGCTGGTCGGCCGCATGCCCGTGGTCACGGCCCTGGCCGAACTGGGCGAAGATGCCCTGGTGCAGATCCTGACCGAGCCCAAGAACGCCCTGGTCAAGCAGTACAGCAAGCTGCTGGCCATGGAAGGCGTGGAGCTGGAGATCCGGCCTGCCGCGCTCAAGGCCATCGCCCGCAAGGCGCTGGCGCGCAAGACGGGTGCCCGTGGCCTGCGCTCCATCCTGGAGCAATCGCTGATCGGCACCATGTACGAGCTGCCCAATGCCGACAATGTCGAAAAGGTAGTGGTGGACGAGTCCACCATCGAAGACGGAAAGGCGCCGCTGCTGGTTTACCGCGAAGCGGCCAAGAAGGCCTGATGCGCCGCCGCCTGCAAAGGTCCGGCAGCGCAAGTCCCTGCGGCCCGAAATCCTTTCGGGCCGCAGGGTTGAAATACACCGGTGTGCGGACCATCTTCCGCTGACAAACCGAGGATTCCCATGTCAGGACATACCCCTTTGCCTTCCACCCCCCTAGACCTGGCGCTGCTGCCGCTGCGCGATGTGGTCGTGTTCCCCCACATGGTGATCCCGCTGTTCGTGGGGCGCGCCAAGAGCATCAAGGCGCTGGAGCTGGCCATGGAGGGCGACCGCCGCATCATGCTGGTGGCCCAGAAGACCGCCTCCAAGGACGAGCCCACGGCCGCTGACATGTTCGATGTCGGCTGCGTGTCCACCATCCTGCAGATGCTCAAGCTGCCCGACGGCACGGTCAAGGTGCTGGTCGAAGGCCAGCAGCGCGCGCTGGTCAAGCAGGTCATGGACGAAGAGACCCACTTCGTGGGCTCCGTCGTGCCCGTGGCGCCCGAGGCCGAAACGCACAAGCCCAGCGAGATCGAGGCCCTGCGCCGCGCCGTGACGCAGCAGTTCGACCAGTACGTCAAGCTCAACAAGAAGATCCCGCCCGAGATCCTCACCTCCATCGCCAGCATCGACGATGCCGGTCGCCTGGCCGACACCATTGCCGCGCACCTGCCGCTCAAGCTTGAGAACAAGCAGGCCGTGCTCGACCTGGTGGACATCAAGGAACGCCTGGAAAACCTCTTCGAGCAACTGGACCGCGAAGTCGACATCCTCAACGTCGACAAGCGCATCCGCGGCCGCGTCAAGCGCCAGATGGAGAAGAACCAGCGCGACTTCTACCTGAACGAGCAGGTCAAGGCCATCCAGAAGGAACTGGGCGAGGGCGAGGACGGCGCCGACATCGAAGAGATCGAAAAGAAGATCAAGCTCGCCCGCATGCCCGCCGAGGCGCGAAAGAAGGCGGAGGCCGAGCTCAAGAAGCTCAAGCTCATGTCGCCCATGTCGGCCGAAGCCACCGTGGTGCGCAACTACATCGACGTGCTCACGGGCCTGCCCTGGAGCAAGAAGACCAAGATCAAGCACGACCTGGCCAATGCCGAGGACGTGCTCAATGCCGACCACTTCGGCCTCGAAAAGGTCAAGGACCGCATCCTTGAATATCTTGCTGTGCAGCAGCGCGTGGACAAGGTCAAGGCGCCCATCCTGTGCCTGGTCGGGCCTCCGGGCGTGGGCAAGACCTCGCTGGGCCAGTCCATCGCCAAGGCCACGGGCCGCAAGTACGTGCGCATGGCGCTGGGCGGCATGCGTGACGAGGCGGAAATCCGCGGCCACCGCCGCACCTACATCGGCGCCATGCCGGGCAAGGTGCTGCAAAGCCTGGACAAGGTCGGCACGCGCAACCCGCTGTTCCTGCTGGACGAAATCGACAAGCTCGGAATGGACTTCCGTGGCGACCCGTCGAGCGCCCTGCTGGAAGTGCTGGACCCCGAGCAGAACCACACCTTCGGCGATCACTACGTCGAGGTGGACTTCGACCTCAGCGACGTGATGTTCGTGGCGACCTCCAACTCCATGAACATCCCGCCCGCGCTGCTGGACCGCATGGAAGTGATCCGCCTGTCGGGTTACACCGAGGACGAAAAGGTCAACATCGCCATCCGCTACCTGCTGCCCAAGCAACTCACCAACAACGGTGTGAAGGACGGCGAAATGCAGGTCGACGAGTCCGCCATCCGCGACATCGTGCGCTACTACACGCGTGAAGCCGGCGTGCGCTCGCTGGAACGCGAGCTCTCCAAGATCTGCCGCAAGGTGGTCAAGGGACTGCAGCTCAAGAAGCTGGAGCCCACTGTCGTCGTCAATGCCGACAACCTCACCGACTACCTGGGTGTGCGCAAGTACAGCTATGGCCGTGCCGAGCACAACAACCAGGTCGGCCAGGTCGTGGGCCTGGCATGGACCGAGGTCGGTGGCGATCTGCTGACCATCGAGGCCGCCATCATGCCGGGCAAGGGCGTGATCTCGCGCACCGGCTCCCTGGGCGATGTGATGAAGGAATCCGTGGAAGCCGCCCGCACCGTGGTGCGCAGCCGCTCGCGCATGCTCGGTATCAAGGACGAGGCCTTCGAGAAGAAGGACATCCACGTGCACGTGCCCGATGGCGCCACGCCCAAGGACGGCCCCAGCGCGGGTGCGGCCATGACGACGGCCTTCGTCTCTGCGCTGACCGGTATCCCGGTGCGTGCCGATGTCGCCATGACTGGCGAGATCACGCTGCGCGGTGAGGTCACCGCCATCGGCGGCCTCAAGGAAAAGCTGCTGGCGGCCCTGCGTGGCGGCATCAAGACGGTGCTGATCCCCGAAGAGAACGTCAAGGACCTCCAGGAGATCCCCGACAACGTCAAGAGCGGCCTGGAAATCATCCCCGTCAAGTGGATCGACCAGGTCCTCAAGGTGGCGCTGGAGCGTGTGCCCGAGCCCTTGTCCGAGGAGGAGGCCGCAGCGCCGCCGCCAGCGGAATCCAAGCCTGTGGAGCCAGCCGTCAAGCACTGAAGATGAAAAAATGTAGCGTTTTTCCTGAACCCTCCAAGAACTACGCTACAATTCATCCCATCGCAGCAAACGACGTTGTAGAATGTCAGGCTTCGGTAGAAATGCGGGAATAGCTCAGTTGGTAGAGCGCAACCTTGCCAAGGTTGAGGTCGACGGTTCGAACCCGTTTTCCCGCTCCAGATTTTGAACATGCTTTCGGGTGTGTTCGGTTCTGGTGGCGGTTGGCTGCCAGAATTGATGATTCAAGCGGGAATAGCTCAGTTGGTAGAGCGCAACCTTGCCAAGGTTGAGGTCGACGGTTCGAACCCGTTTTCCCGCTCCAGTTTTGTATGTGCCTGGTGCGCATCCGATTCAGGTGACGGTTGGTTGCTTGAATTTTTTGCGGGAATAGCTCAGTTGGTAGAGCGCAACCTTGCCAAGGTTGAGGTCGACGGTTCGAACCCGTTTTCCCGCTCCAGTTTTAAAAACTGCAGCAATGCTGCATGTTTGATAGTGATCTTGGCGCGATAGCAAAGCGGTTATGCCCCGGATTGCAAATCCGGTTAGACCAGTTCGACTCTGGTTCGCGCCTCCAAAAATTCATTGCAGACACAGTGTTCAAAAGGCCCCTCGGGGCCTTTTTCTTTTTCTGCCTCACGGATCGTTGTTCGTCCTTGGTGCCATGTCTCCGCAGCGGCCTCGACTTGGCTGGCTCATCTTCTTCTCTTCCGATTCAGTGCCATGGCGTGCTTCACGCTTTTTGCATCGACAGCATGGCTGCATGCCTGTTTTGGTCATTCATTGCTGATCTGGTGAATTTAATTGTTTCCATTTGTTTGGAATGAGCAGTCGTCATTGAAATTTGGCATTGCTTGTCCATTGAGAAATTGCAAGAAATTGCAAATGGGTTGTCATTGCCGGTAGATTGAATTGGCGGGTCGTGGATATGATGCGCGCTTCATTTATCGGGAGGGATTATGAAGATCAAGCTATTGACGGCGATTGTTGCCAGCGGCGTGGTGCTGGCGGGCTGTAAAACCATGGAGTCTGCCGATGTGGGCGGATTGCTGGATTCGGGCTCCACGGCCATGAAGGCCATGACGCTCACGGATGACGACGTGGTTACGCTGTCCAATGATTCCTGCGCAGCCATGGATGCCCAGAACAAGGTGGCAGATGCAAAGAGCAAGTACACGCTGCGGCTGAACAAGGTGGTTGCCGGCATGCCGCAGGCTGTCAATGGGAAGAAGGCTGTCTACAAGGTCTATATGACGCAGGACGTGAATGCCTGGGCCATGGCCAATGGCTGCATCCGTGTCTACAGCGGCCTGATGGATCTGATGAACGATGACGAGTTGCGTGGCGTGATTGGCCATGAAATCGGGCACGTGGCACTGGGTCACAGCAAGAAGCGCATGCAGACGGCCTATGCGGCTTCGGCCGCGCGCTCTATTGCGGCCAATAGCGGCAATTCGGCGCTGGCATCGCTGTCGCGTTCGCAGGCGGGTGATCTGGGTGAGAAGTTCATCAATGCCCAGTTCTCGCAGTCGCAGGAATCGGCGGCTGATGACTACTCCTTCGATCTGCTCACGGAAAAGAAGATGAGCCGCCAGGGGCTGGTCACATCGTTCCAGAAGCTGGCCAAGCTCAGCGCCGGCAGCGGCGGCAGCTCCATCCTGAGCTCCCATCCGCCGTCCGAACAGCGGGCCCAGCGCATGCAGGATCGCATCGACGGCAAGTAGGCGTCGACGGTGAAGCGGCCTGCCGCCGCAAGGTGCAAGGTGCAAGGTGCAAGGTGCAAGGTGCAAGGTGCAAGGTGCAAGGTGCAAGGTGCAAGGTGCAAGGTGCAAGGTGCAAGGTGCAAGGCAGGCTGCGATCCGCCTTGGTGCAGATTTTTTACGGGCTTCTTCCGAAGCGCCAAAAATCTGCGCTAGAATTCAAGTCTGCTCTGTGAAGCGCACAGCTTTACAGATACGCGGGAATAGCTCAGTTGGTAGAGCGCAACCTTGCCAAGGTTGAGGTCGACGGTTCGAACCCGTTTTCCCGCTCCAATTCAGAAAAAAGGGAAGCGGTAACGCTTCCCTTTTTCGTTGGTGCTGCAGTTGCAGGTGTGAGCAGTTCGCGCTGACCTGTGACGCTGCGGTGCAGGGCCCCGATGGTGAAATTGGTAGACACTGCGGACTTAAAATCCGCCGCTTCCGAACAGGGGCGTGCCGGTTCGATCCCGGCTCGGGGCACCACAACCCAATACGTACCAGGCATTGTTGCTATCTATACGGCAGCGGATTGAAGCAGCCAGGGCGCCTGCTGTTCCGCAATTTCATGCGTCGTGCCGCAACGTGCATCGACGGTCCTGCCCGCTTGCTGCGCTGCACGGTGTCCATGCGTTGCCAAGTCCTTGCCCGTTGGCATAACGTGCGAGAATCCATTCATCAGGCCCCGGGCTGTTTGCCTGGATGGCGCGGCTCGGGCAGACAGTGATGGCGATGCCTGCATGCGTTCCGTTGACGTTGATCGTGGCACATGGTGCGGCGTGACAGGTGTGGCCAAACTCATCCCAGACGAGAACATGTCGAATTACAACGCTCCATTTGAAATCCACGTGCACGGCCAAGTGCTGCTGCGCCCCGACACGACCTACGAGCAGTTGCAGGAAGCGCTGGGTCCGCTGTGGAAGTATGCGGGGGCCCGTTCCCTGGCCGATGGCGCTGGCAGCGTCTATGAGGAAGAGCCAGGCATCCAGTTCGATACCAAGGAGCGCCTGCTCCAGGTGTGCTGGACCGTGCGTGGTGACGAGGATTTCCGCCAGTCGCTGGACGACATGTGCATGGGCATCAATGAGCTGGCCGAGCAGGGCGCGGCCATCGAGGTGACCTTCTACGACACCGAGTTCGACGAGGAAGAGGAGTCCGAAGAGGCCGAGTCGCGCGACGACTTCGTCATGCTCTTCGTTGGCCCGACGCCCGCGGCCATCATGCAGGTGCAGCGCGATCTGCTGGTGCAGGACGTGGTCAACCTGATGGAGCGCCATTTCGACGGCTCCGAGCTGGGTGGCGTGGTGCAGGAGATCGACAAGCTGTTCTCCCAGCGCTTTGACGCCCTGGTCAGCTCGCTGGAGATCGGCAAGCCGCCGCGCGGCATGGGTGGATCGGGTTCGGGCCACGGCGGCAACCGCCGCCCACGCCACCTGCATTGAGCGCAAGGCGCTGCCCCGCGCAGCGTACAGCCATGGCGGCACAGGCCAGCACGCCCAAGTACTCCGGAGCAGTCACCGAGACCGTGCGCCGCCAGCGCGAGCAGCGGCGCGAGGTGGCCGGTGGCGTGCTGCCGCTTCCCTACCTGTCCGCCTACCCGGCCGCGCTGCAGTCACAGGTGCGTGGCTGGCTGGCCGATGACAAGGCTGAGGCCTGGCTGCTGCGCAAGCATCCCGAGGCCCATGCCGTGCGCACGGACAAGAGCCTCTATGACTACGTGGACGCCCTCAAGGGCCGGCACATGCGCAATGCCGGCACGCTGAACAAGGTGGCCTATGACGGCCGCATCCATGTGGTCCACAACGCCCTGGGCCTGCACACGCGCCGCACCGTGGTGCAAGGAAGCCGCCTCAATGCACGGCACGAGATCCGCATCGGCGCACTGTTCAAGCAGGCGCCCGAGGCTTTCCTGCGCATGATCGTCGTCCACGAGCTGGCCCATCTGCGCGAGCCCGACCACGACAAGGCCTTCTACCAGCTGTGCACCCACATGGAGCCCGACTACCACCAGCTGGAGTTCGAACTGCGCCTGTACCTGAGCTGGATGGACCACTCGGGCCGGCGCCTGTGGCAGGCGCAGCCCTGAGTCAAGCGGCCGCTGGGACGGCGCTGGATTCGCCGACCTGAACGGACGAGCAGCATTGCGCGGGCAGCTCCAGCCAGCGCGATGCGGCCGATTGCAGGGCCTGCAGCGATCCCGTGGTCATCAGCTGGACCTGGCCCTCTGCTGCGGGCAAGGGTCCTGATTCGCTGGCCAGGGTGCCCAGGCGATCCAGCACACGCCGCGTCTGGCGGGCCACCGGAGCGCCGGTGTCGATGAACTGGATGTCCGGCCCCAGCAGCGTGCGCAACTGCTCGCTGGCGAATATGTAGTGGGTGCAGCCCAGCACCAGGGAATCCATCTCGCCCGTCTTCTGTCCGAAGCTGCCCAGGGCATTCACGTACCTGGCGCACAGTTGCGCGACCTCGGTGGCCATGGGGTCGGCGGGAACGGGTTGCTCCGTGCTTTCCTCGATGGCCTTGGCCAGTCCGTCGCAGGGCTGGACATGGAATTGCACGCGCTGGCCATGGTCGGCCACCAACCGGGCAAAGCGTGCGCTGCTCACCGTGCCGCGTGTGGCCATCACGCCCACGTGGCCGGTCTGGCTCGACAGCGAAGCGGGCTTGATGGCGGGCTCCACGCCGATCAGGGGCAGTTCGGGCATTTCGGCGCGCAGCATGTCCACGGCCGCTGCCGTGGCCGTGTTGCAGGCGATCACCAGCACCTTGATCTGGTGCTGCTCGCGCAGATGGCGCGCAATGGTGCGCGTGCGCTGCTGAACGAAGGCATCGCCACGCGCATCGCCATAGGGTGCATTGCCGCTGTCGGCCAGGTAGACGAAGCGCTCATGCGGCAGTTCATGGCGCAGCGCCTGCAGCACGCTGAGGCCGCCGATGCCGCTGTCGAAGACGCCGATGGGAGAGGCCGGGGAGGTCATGTGGAGATGCGGATAAAGGCTTTTGGAGGCGGCGCCCAGTATGCCCGCTCGGGCGCGTTCATGCTGCGGCCATGGCTTGCTGCTGCAGCCATTGGGCATGTGTCAGGCGATACAGGCAATGCCTGCGCAGCGCATGGCCTGCCGGCACCTCCGGATGGTCGAAGTCATGGGCGTCGCGCTCCATGCCCAGGCGCTGCATCACGGCCTGCGAACGCAGGTTGGACAGCGCGGTGAACGAGACGATGGACTCCAGATGCAACGTGCTGAAGCCGTGCTCCAGCGCCGCCCGTGCGCCTTCGCTGGCCAGGCCTTGGCCCCAGAAAGGCCGGGCGAGCCGCCAGCCGATTTCCACGCAGGGCGAGAACGGCAAAGACGCGGCGGGAGCATGCAGCCCGATGAAGCCCATGAACTCGCCGCTGGCAAGGTGCTCTGCCGCCCAGAAGCCCCAGCCGCGTTCCTCGATCAGTGCCTGGATCCTGTCTGCCATGGCATCGCTTTGTTCACGGCTGAGCAGTGCCGGAAAGTGCTCCATGACCTGTGGGTCGGCATTCAGCGCGGCAAAGGGCTGCCGGTCGCCGGTCTGCCACTGGCGCAGTATCAGGCGCGGTGTCCGCAGGGTCGCTACAGGGGAATGTGTGGTGGTCATGGTTGGAGAGGGCGCTGCAGTACCAGCAGATACGCGGCCGCATGGCCGTGGAAGGAGTGGGGGATGAAGCCTGCCTCGCCTGCCAGCTTTTCCACGCTGGTGCGGCGCTGGAAATGCGGGTCGAAGACCAGTTCGGCCACGGCCAGCAGGCCGCCGGGGCGCAGGCTCTGGAAGATATCGGCCAGCGCGGCCTGGCGGTCCGGAATCTCTCCCAGCACGGCGGCCATCACGGCGCGGTCGTGCTGCTCGGATGCGAGCTGCCCCTGGCCCAGCGCAACCGCCTGGGTGCGCACATTCTCCAGCCCCTGGGCACGCGCCTTGGCCGCCACCTGTTCGAGCATGGCCGGCTGCAGGTCCACGGCCAGCACCTGTCCCTGCGCGCCAACGGCACGCGCCAATGGCAGGGTGACGCGGCCCGGGCCGCAGCCCGCATCCAGCACCTTCATGCCCGGCTGGATCTGCAGTTGCCTGACGATGAAGGCGGCCTTGTTGCTGGCCGCGAAGGGGTTGTCAAGCTCGACCATCCAGCGCAGCCAGGACGGGCAGGGCAGGACATGGCGGCGGGAGGACAGGCGCCAGGCCAGGCTGGTCACGGCCAGCAGGGCGATGAGGACGAGCGCGATGGTCATGTTGAATGGGCTGTGTTGCAGGCAGCGGGCAGTCTGTCACAAATGCCCGCACCAATGAAAAGACCGCCCGAAGGCGGTCCCTTTGCGCTTGGCGCCGGCTTCAGGCTGAGGCGATCTCAATGGTCTTGAACTCGCCGGAGGCGATGCGCTTTTGCCATTCGGCAGGGCCGGTGATGTGGGCGCTGGTGCCGCCGGCATCCACGGCCACGGTCACGGGCATGTCCACCACGTCGAATTCGTAGATGGCTTCCATGCCCAGGTCCTCGAAGCCCACGACCTTGGCGTTCTTGATGGCCTTGGACACCAGGTAGGCGGCGCCGCCCACGGCCATCAGGTAGGCCGACTTGTGGTTCTTGATGGACTCGATGGCCACCGGGCCGCGCTCGGCCTTGCCGATCATGGCGATCAGGCCGGTCTGCTCCAGCATCATGTCGGTGAACTTGTCCATGCGGGTGGCCGTCGTGGGGCCTGCGGGGCCCACGGCTTCGTCCTTGACCGGGTCCACGGGGCCGACGTAGTAGATCACGCGGTTGGTGAAGTCCACGGGCAGCTTCTCGCCCTTGGCCAGCATGTCCTGGATGCGCTTGTGGGCGGCATCGCGGCCCGTGAGCATCTTGCCGTTGAGCAGCAGGGTGTCGCCGGGCTTCCAGCTGGCCACTTCTTCCTTGGTCAGGGCGTTGAGGTCCACGCGGCGCGACTTGTTGTAGTCAGGCTCCCAGTCGATCTTGGGCCACAGGTCCAGCGAGGGCGCGTCCATGTAGACCGCGCCGGAGCCGTCCATCACGAAGTGCGCATGGCGCGTGGCCGCGCAGTTGGGGATCATGGCCACGGGCTTGGAGGCCGCGTGCGTGGGGTACATCTTGATCTTGATGTCCAGCACGGTGGCCAGGCCGCCCAGGCCTTGCGCGCCGATGCCCAGGGCGTTGACCTTCTCGTACAGCTCCAGGCGCAGTTCCTCGACCTGGTCGAGCTTCTCGCCGCGCGCGGCCTTGGCCTGCAGCTCGTACATGTCCAGGTCTTCCATCAGGCTTTCCTTGGCCAGCAGCACGGCCTTCTCGGCGGTGCCGCCGATGCCGATGCCCAGCATGCCCGGCGGGCACCAGCCCGCGCCCATGGTCGGAACGGTCTTGAGAACCCAGTCCACCAGGTTGTCGCTGGGGTTCATCATGATCATCTTGGACTTGTTCTCCGAGCCGCCGCCCTTGGCGGCCACAGTCACGTCCAGCTTGTCGCCGGGCACGATCTGCACGTTGATGACGGCAGGCGTGTTGTCCTTGGTGTTCTTGCGCGCGAACAGCGGATCGGCCACGACCGAGGCACGCAGCGTGTTCTCGGGGTGGTTGTAGCCGCGGCGTACGCCTTCGTTGATGGCGTCTTCCAGGCCGCCCGTGAAGCCTTCCCAGCGCACGTCCATGCCCACCTTCAGGAACACGTTGACGATGCCGGTGTCCTGGCAGATCGGGCGGTGGCCGGTGGCCGACATCTTGGAGTTGGTCAGGATCTGGGCCATCGCGTCCTTGGCCGCCGGGCTCTGCTCGCGTTCGTAGGCGCGGGCCAGGTGGGCGATGTAGTCGGCGGGGTGGTAGTAGCTGATGTACTGCAGGGCGCCTGCGATCGAATCGATCAGGTCCTGCTGGCGGATCGTGGTGGTCATCGGTGGGGTGTCTTTTTGATCGGGGGAACAGGGGAGGGGAATCCCGGGGGCGATTATCGGCGCTGCAGGGGGAAAAGTGCACGCAATGGGCGCAGTCTTGTACAAGAGTCGAGGGGTTTGCCTGGACAAGCCCGCCTCGGCGACACCTCAGTGGGGGACGGATGCGAGAGGTTCCCATTTACGGAGTTACCATGAGCGGGTTTTTGCCATTGCGGCCCTGCCAGCCAGATATCCCCGAGCCACGTCCTGCGCGGCCCGCCGACCTGCCTCCAGCCAACTGCGCCGCGTTGTTTTCACCAAGGAGTCCATACCAATGACCGCGACCCGCCAGGAAAAAGACACTTTCGGACCCATAGCCGTCCCCGCAGACAAGCTCTGGGGTGCGCAGACGCAGCGTTCGCTGCAGAACTTCGACATCAGCGGCGAGCAGCAGCCGCGCGAGATCATCCACGCGCTGGCCCAGGTCAAGAAGGCCTCGGCCACCGTCAACCACAAGCTGGGCCTGCTGGACGTGAAGAAGACCCAGGCCATCCTGGCCGCCGCCGACGAGGTGATCGCCGGCAAGCACCCGGACGAGTTCCCGCTGGTGGTCTGGCAGACCGGCTCGGGCACGCAGACCAACATGAACGTCAACGAGGTGCTGGCCAACCGCGCCAGCGAAATCCTCGGCGGCGAGCGCGGCGAGTCGCGTCTGGTCCACCCCAATGACGACGTGAACAAGAGCCAGTCGAGCAACGACGTGTTCCCGACCGCCATGCACGTGGCTGCCGTCACGGCCATCGAGCAAAAGCTGCTGCCCGCCCTTGCCCTGCTGCGCAACACGCTGCAGGCCAAGAGCGAGGCCTATGCCGACATCGTCAAGATCGGCCGCACCCATCTGCAGGACGCCACGCCGCTGACGCTGGGCCAGGAAATCTCGGGCTGGGTGGCCCAGCTGGCCCATGGCGAAAAGCATGTGCGCGCCGCGCTGCCGCACCTGTACGAGCTGGCGCTGGGCGGCACGGCCGTGGGCACGGGCCTGAATGCGCCCAAGGGCTATGCCGAGGGCGTGGCGGCCGAGCTGTCCCAGCTCACCGGCTACCCGTTCGTGACGGCGCCCAGCAAGTTCGAGGCCCTGGCCTCGTGCGATGGCCTGGTCCACGCCCACGGCGCGCTCAAGACGCTGGCCGCCAGCATGATGAAGATCGCCAACGACGTGCGCTGGCTGGCCTCGGGCCCGCGCAGCGGCCTGGGCGAGATCTCCATCCCCGAGAACGAGCCCGGCTCGTCCATCATGCCCGGCAAGGTCAACCCCACGCAGAGCGAAGCCGTGACCATGCTGGCGGCCCAGGTCTTCGGCAACGACGTGGCGATCAACTTCGGCGGCGCCTCGGGCAACTTCGAGCTGAACGTGTTCCGCCCCATGGTCTCGCACAACTTCCTGCAGAGCGTGCGCCTGCTGGCCGATGGCATGAAGAGCTTCAACGACCACTGCGCCGTGGGCATAGAACCCAACCGCGAGCGCATCACCGAGCTGGTGCAGCGCTCGCTGATGCTGGTGACGGCGTTGAACCCGCACATCGGCTACGACAAGGCGGCCTACATCGCCAAGAAGGCGCACAAGGAAGGCTCCAGCCTGCGCGAAGCGGCTGTGGCATCGGGCCACCTGACCGGCGAACAGTTCGACGCCTGGGTGATCCCTGCCAAGATGGTCGGCAATCTGTAAGACCTGCTGATGCAAACAAAAAGGGGAGCCGGCCGGCTCCCCTTTTTTCTTCACCGCCTGGCCTGGCTCAGTTGTCCGCCTGCGGGCGGCGCACAGTGCGGAACACGTACTTGAGCGCGTCGCCGATGGTGCTTTCCCAGACCGGCCATTCATGCTTGCCGTTGACGATGCGCAGCTCGGCAGGCTGCTTGTTCCTGCGCAGCTGGGCGTAGAGCTGGGCGGCGTCGGACTCGATCATGAATTCATCGTCGTCGCCCGAGTTGATGTACATGGGCACGCTGATCTTGCGGGCGAGAAAGCTGTCCCACAGCACAGGGTAGTTGTAGCTCTTCCAGACCGTGGTGCTGTACTGGCCGCCGGTATTGGGTTCGGCAAAGACCTTGACCGAGCGTGCCGAGGAATCGGCGGGCGGCTCGGGGTTGTAGATGGCGGGGCTCAGCAGGGCGGCGGCCTGGAATTTCTCGGGGTACTTGAGCACGTAGCGCAGCGCGCCATAGCCGCCCATGGACAGGCCGCCGATCACGCGGCCATCGCGGCTGGTGAGGGTGCGGTACTCCTTCTCGACATGGGGGACGAGGTCCTGGAAGAAGGCTGTCTCCATGGGCTCCTTGAGGTCCACGTACCAGGTTGTTCCTGCGTCGGGCATGACGATGATGGCGGGCGGGATCTCCCCGTTCTGGATCAGCTGGTCCACCGTGCGCAGCAGGTTGCCCTTGACGGGCCAGTCGTTGCGCTGGCCGTCGTTGCCGTGCAGCAGGTACATGACGGGGTAGCGCAGCCTGGACTGGGCGTCGTAGCCCGTGGGCAGGTAGACGTTGTAGGTCCAGCTGCGCTGCAGCGTGGCGCTCTTGAACTCGGCGGCCTCGATGGAGCCGGCCTGGGCGGCTGTGCCGGCCTGCAGCGCGGCGGCCGCCAGCGTGCCGAAGGCGGCCTGGCGCAGGACGATGGAAAAGGAAAGTTGGCGCATGGTTTTTTGTCTCCTATGGGCCGTGGCGGCTGGCCACGGCTGCGCCAATGTAATCGAGGGCCTGTGCGCCTCGGGCCCGCATTCGGCCGGACCGTCGCCTGGGCGACTGTGGCCCTCGCCGGGGCGGCCCTCAGCCGGGCGCCCGCTGCACGTGGCGCAGCGCGCTGCGAAAGCCCAGTTGCCCCAGCACGCAGGCCACCACCAGGGCCAGCGCTGCCGACAGCGCCGGGTTGCTGCCCAGGCTGGCGCCCAGCGTGCACAGGCCGCCCACGGCCATCTGGGTGCTGCCGTAGACCCCGGCGGCCGAGCCCGTGAGGCGCGGATGCACGCTGAGCGCGCTGGCCAGCGCCGCAGGACTGGTCAGGCCCGAGCCCAGCGCGAACAGCACCATCAGCCCCACCACGATGGCCGGCGTGAGCTGGTTGAACAGGGCCAGCAACAGCAGCATGGCCGCGCTGGCCAGGCTCAGCAGATTGCCGTTGAGCATCAGCCGCTCCAGGGGCCAGTGGCGTATCAGCTGGCGGGCCAGCGCATTGCCCACGGCCATGCCGCCCATGAGCAGGCCCAGGTAGATGGCCACCTCATGCTTGGTGGAATGCAGCTGCTCGATGAAGACGAAGGGCGCGGCCGCCAGGAAGGCATAGATGGACGTGGTGGCGCAGCCGCCGCCCACGGCAAAGCCCACGAAGGCAGGAGAGCGCAGCAGGCTGCGGTAGTCGTCGCGGATGGTGCCCAGGTGCAGGCGGCCCGTGGGCTGGCCGGTTTCTGGCAGCAGCTTCCAGATGGCGAAGGCCGTCACGCCGCCGACCACGGCCAGCGTGCCGAAGATGGCGCGCCAGCCCAGGGCGTCGTCGATGGCCGAGCCGATGGCCGGCGCGATGCCGGGGCCGATCATCATCATCAGGTTGAGCAGCGCCAGGCTGCCCACGGCGTTCTCGGGCGTGCTTGAATCGCGCGCAATGGCGCGGCCCAGGGCCAGGCCCGCGCAGCCGCCCAGCGCCTGGAGCAGCCGCGCGCCGATCAGCCAGGGGGCGGACGGGGCGAGAAAGGCCGCCAGGCTGGCCAGCGCATAGAGGATGAGCCCGGCCAGCAGCATGGGGCGGCGACCCAGGCTGTCCGACAGCGGGCCGTAGATCAGCTGGCCCACGCCCAGGCCCAGGATGTAGACCGTGATGGTCAGCTGCATCTGGCTGGCACCGGCCTGGAGCTGGCGTGCCGCATCGGGCAGGGCGGGCAGGAACATGTGCATGGCCAGCGTGCCGACGATGGTCACGATCACCAGCAGCCACAGCGGCGCCTTGCGGCTGGCCGCTGCATGGTCCTGGGCGGGTGGTAGCGAAGAGTGCTCGGCCGCCATCTCAGGCAGCCTGCTCGTCGGGCAGGTCCGTGTCGCAGGCGGGCTCGGCGGCCATGGCCTCCAGCAGGCGCTGCAGCGTGGCATAGGCCGCGCCCAGTTCCTCGGGCGGCACGGCGCCCAGCACCTGGGCGCGCGCCTGCTGCAGCAGGCCCTGCACGGCTTCTACCTGGGCATGGCCGGCTGGCGTGAGCTGGATTTTTCTGACGCGGCGGTCGCTGTCGTCCACGCGCTCTATCCAGCCCTGGGCGGCCAGTCCGTCCACCAGGCGCACGACGGAGGAGCTGTCCAGCGCCAGGGAGTGGGCCAGATCCTTCTGGCGCATGGCCTCGGGCGAGCGCGCCAGGTGCATCAGCGGCATCCACAGTGCCTGGGTCAGTCCCATGGGGGCCAGCAGCCGGTCCAGCGTGCGGCGCCACTGCTTGTTCACCTGCCCCAGCGTGAACATGAAATGCCTTTGCACGGCGGCGGGGTCGGCCTGCGTGGGCGGTGAGGGGGTGAAAGGGGACGACATCGGGTGATATTCAAATAGTTGGCATCCCAATTATCTGCATATCAACGATGTCGTTTGCTGGGCCGCCCTGATACATCCGCATGCATCAGGGTCTTGCCCGCGGTGCCGAGGCCGTATGCCGAGGCTGTGTGCCGGCCGTTACATGCCCAGCGACTTGAGCAGTTCGTCGGTGTCGGTGCTGGCGGCCGGCGCGGGCGCTGCGGCCGGGGCGCTGGCGGCGGTCTGGGCCATGAGCGCATCGGGATCAGGGCGCTCCTGGGGCTCGAAGTCCACGACCTTGATGAACTCCGTGCGGTCCATGGCCAGTTCGAGATAGAAGATGTTGTTGTTGCCCGTGTAGAAGGTCACGCGGCGCGCCTCGGGGGAGTCGAGGTTGGCGTCCACGCTGAGGTTGACCTGCTTGTTCAGGCGGATCATCTTGGGCTGGCTCTGGGTGATGTAGGTCTGAAGCTCGCGCTGGACCTTGCTGGTGAAGTCGCCCACCACCTGGTTCATCAGCTCGCCCATGACGTTGCTGACATCGTCGGAGGTGTAGGAGCTGGCAAGGTCCTCTTCACCCATGCCCATGCTCAGCATGTAGCTGCGGTACAGCTCCATGGCGGCGGCGGCCGAGAAATTGATGATCACCAGGCCCGAGAAGCCGCCGTCCACCAGGACAAAGCAGCCGATGTCGGGCTTGAGGCTGGTCTTGGTGATGCGTTGCACCATGCCCGAATACTGGATCTGGCACTGCGTGGCCACCTGGAGCACGCGCGATACCGAATTGCAGAGGCTGATCAGCACGTCTTCCGTGCCATGGACGATGGGATGTTGGGGCTGGTTCATGAGGTCAACGGGACAAAATTGTGAGCGATTATGGGTGCAAGTCCGTTGTTGCGACCATTTGTAACTCCGAAGGCGTATTCTGGATGCCGGACCGGGCAGCCCGCCGGGTCCTCACCTTTGATGCAACGGAGGTTGGACGATGAGAGCACAGCAGCATCTGACCCGGGTTTCGCTGGACGCACTGCGTCCCACGCAGATGACCATAGGCGCGGCCGAAGTGCAGACCAAGCGCGCCCAGTGGAGCCGCCTCAAGCGCAAGGAGCGCGAAGGCGTTCTGGCCTCGCACTGGTTTCCTGCCGTGCTGGGGCCGCGTGGCCTGCACTACATCGTTGACCACCACCACCTGGGGCTGGCGCTGACGCAGGAGTCCGTGGAGCAGGTCTGGGTCATGCAGCTGGCCGATTTCAGCGAGGCCGATCCGCTGATGTTCTGGCGCCTGATGGAGTTCCACCAATGGGCCCATCCGTATGACGAGCGCGGCCGCCGATGCGACTGGGCCAAGATGCCCGAGCAGCTGGACCGCCTGCGCGACGACCCCTACCGCAGCCTGGCCGGCGCCGTGCGCAAGGCCGGTGGCTATGCCAAGGACACGGCGCCTTTCGTCGAATTCCTCTGGGCCGATTTTTTCCGCACGCGCTTTGCACCCAAGGACCTGCGCAGTGGCAAGAGCGATGTCGCCTTGCCCGATCAGGCCCTGCATGAGGCCCTGGGCCTGGCGCACGGCGCCGAGGCGCGCTACCTGCCGGGCTGGTCCGGCGTCGTTGCTCCGCAATCCTGATGCGTGCGCCTAGCCTGCCTGCCTTGGCCGATTGGGGCGCCGGCCTGTCCATCGCCGGCCTGCTGCTGCCCGAGGCCGTGGCCTATTCCGGCATCGCCGGCCTGCCGCCGCAGGCCGGGGTGATTGCGCTGTTCGCCGGGCTGCTGGCCTACGGCCTGCTGGGGACCAGCCGCTTCGCCATCGTCTCGGCCACATCCTCCTCTGCCGCCGTGCTGCTGGCGGCCACGGCGTCCATGGCCGGCACCTCGCCGCAGCAGCGCATGCTGCTGGGCGTGGGCATCGTGCTGCTGACGGGCCTGTTTTTCGTGGTGGCGGGGCTGGCGCGGCTGGGCGCGGTCTCCAATTTCATTGCCAAGCCCGTGCTGCGTGGCTTTGCGCTGGGGCTGGCGCTGACCATCGTGGTCAAGCAGATCCCGCATGCCGTCGCCTTCCAGCCCGTGCATGGCGATCTGCCGCGCTTTGTCTGGGAGCTGCTGGCCGGCTGGCGGCACTGGAATGGAGCGGGCCTGGCCATGGCCGTTGCGGCGTTGCTGCTGATGCGTGCGCTGGCCCGCTGGCGTGGCCTGCCTGCGGCCTTGCTGGTGATTGCGGCCGGCATTGCGCTGGAGTCGGGCGGCTGGTGCGCGCGCTGGGGCATTGCGGCCGTGGGGCCGATACGGCTGGATTTCTCCAACCCCGGCATTCCCTCGCTGTCGCGCGCCGAATGGCTGCGCCTGGGCGAGCTGGCCTTTGCGATGGCGCTCATCCTCTATGCCGAGTCCTATGGCTCCATCCGCAGCTTTGCGCTGCGCCACGGCGACCGCGTCGATGCCAACCGTGACCTGATGGCGCTGGGCGCGGCCAACCTGCTGTCGAGCGTGTTCCATGGCATGCCCGTGGGCGCGGGCTACTCCGCCACATCGGCCAACGAGGTGGCGGGCGCGCAAAGCCGCGCTGCAGGCCTGGTGGCCTGCGCCGTGGTGGGCCTGGCCGTCTGGCTGCTGCTGCCCTGGATAGAGCGCACGCCGCAGCCGCTGCTGGCCGCCATCGTCATCCACGCCGTGGGCCACACGCTGAACCCTGCCGCGCTGCGCCCTTACTTCGCCTGGCGGCGGGATCGCTTGATCGTGGTGCTGGCCTTCTTTGCCGTGCTGGCGCTGGGCGTGCTCGACGGACTCCTGCTGGCCATCGCGGCCAGCCTGCTCATGCTGCTGCAAACGCTGTCCCGCTCACATGTGAGCTGGCTGGGCAGGCTGGGGGACACACATGACTTTGTCGATGCCGCACGCCACCCCGACGCGGTGGTGCCGGCCGGCCTGCTGATCGCGCGGCCTGAGGCGCCGCTGTTCTTCGGCAATGCCGACCCCGTGTTTGCGGCCATCCGGGAGCGGCTTCAATCCCTGCCTTCGCCCCGCGGCGTGGTGCTGAGCTTGGAAGATTCGGCCGATCTAGATGCCACCAGTGTCGAGGCGCTGTGCGACTTCGCGGCCCAGTTGCGGCAACTGGGCGTGCCGCTGGCCCTGGCCCGCGTCAAGGACCCCGTGCGCGACCTGCTGGCGCGCGTGGGCAATCCGGCCTTGCCGCGCGCCAGCTATGCGGGCTGGAGCGTGGACGACGCCGTGCGCCAGTTGCAGATCCCTGCGTGATCCCCGCCCCGGCGCAGCCCCTCAGGCCGCCGCCTGGGTGGACTCGCGCACGATGCAGCGCCCCTGCATGATCACCTTGCGCAGCGGCAGGTCGGGCGCGTGCAGCCGCTCCATGAGCAGGCCGAATGCGGCGCGGCCCATGGCCTCCACCGGCTGCTCGATCACGGTGATGGCGGGGGCCACCAGCTCTGTCCAGCGCTCGTTGTCGAAACCGGCGAGCGCCACATCGCCCGGGATGCGCAGGCCTGCGGCGCGTATCGCGCGCAGGCAGCCTTCCAGCAGCAGGCTGTTGCTGGCCACGAAGGCGTCGGGCCGCTGCGGCTGGCGAAGCCATTGCGCGACCTCGGCCTCGGCGGCATCGCTGGTCGGAGGCAACTGGCGCAAGTCGGGCTCCAGGCCCGCATCGCGCATGGCGGCCAGATAGCCGTCGCAGCGCTCGCGCGCCGTGCTGCTGGTGCTGCCGAAGACGCCTGCAATGCGGCGGCGGCCCTGGTCCACCAGATGCCTGACCAGGGTGGCGCAGGCCTGGGCGTTGTCCAGCACCACGCTGTCATGGAAGGCCGGGGCGCCCGCCCGGTCCACCAGGACGACGGGAAACTCCAGTTGCATGCGCTCGAGCTTGTGCAGGCTGGCCTGGGTGGGCGCAAAGATCAGCCCCGCGATGCGCTCTTCCTGCATGAGCTGCAGGTACATGGCTTCGCGCTGCGGGTCTTCGTCGGTATTGCACAACAGCACGCGCCGGCCCTGGCGATAGGCCTCGGCCTCGACCGCGCGGATCAGGGCCGTGAAAAACGGGTTGCGTATGTCGGCCACCAGCACGCCCATGGGGCCAGCGTCGCGCGCGCGCAGCCGGCGCGCCATCAGATTGGGCCGGTAGCCCGTGGCCTGCACGGCGGCCGAGACCCGCGCTCGGACCTCCTCGCTGACCGAGCCGCCCGCCAGCGCGCGCGATACCGTCGATTTGGAAACCCCGGCCGCACGGGCCACATCGTTGATGCTGATGCTCAATGCAATCGTTCCCGTTGGTTGTGGTGTGCCGCAGAGGATAACTCCAAAGAAATGCCGTGTTATGGCCGGATTATGGCCGGGTTATGTTGCAGTGCAGATTGACTGATGGTTGGGAACGTTCCCACAATCCGCGCCATGATCAATGCCCATTCATCCCTCCCGGCGGTTGCGCCCACCGCTCCTGCGGGCCTGCAGATCGCCGTGCGCCTGGACGCCAGGGTGCGCGACAAGGCCGACGCCATTGCCCAGGCGGCCCGGCTGCTCCAGGACCTTGGCTGCGTGGCCCCTGGCTATGCCACCGGCATGCAGGCGCGCGAGGCTCAGGCCGAAACCTTTCTGGGCCACGGCGTGGCCATTCCCCACGGCCGGGCCGAAGACCGGGCCCTGGTGCTGCGCGACGCGGTGGCCGTGCTCCAGGTGCGCGAGGGCCTGGATTGGAATGCCGGCCAGAACGTGCATCTGGTCGTGGCGGTGGCGGCACGCTCCGATGCCCACATCACCTTGCTGCGCCGTCTGGCCGGCCTGCTGCAGACACCGCGGCTGCAGGCGCTGTTCAACACCGGCGATGCGCAGCAGGTCATTGATGTGCTCCAGGGGCAGGCGGACCCGGCGCCGCCTGCCGCCCGCACGGCGGCAGTGGACCTGGCCGAGGCGCGCGAATGGACCATTGCCTATCCCAACGGCCTGCATGCGCGGCCTGCCACGCGCTGGGCGGAGGCGGCGCGCGGCTTTGCCTCGCGCATCCAGGTGCGCCATGGCGACGAGGTGGCCGATGCGCGGCAGATGGCCAGCCTGCTGCAGCTGGGGCTGCGCGAAGGCGACAAGGTCACCGTCTCGGCAGAGGGCCCCGACGCCAGTGCCGCGGTCCAGCGGCTGTGCGCCGTGGCCCAGGCCCTGGTGGCCCAGGAACGTGTCGATGCCGACGCCGCTGCGCGCAAGGCGGCCGAATCGCCCGCCACGGGCTGGCTGCCGCCGCTGGCGCGGCCTGCCTTTGTGGGCCTGGGTGCGAGCCCGGGGCTGGCCGTGGCCCGCATCCACCAGTGGCGTGTGGAGGCCGCCGAGATTCCCGACCTGCCCGAGCCGCTCAGCGTGGGCGGTGCGCTGCTGCATGCGGCGCTGGCCGAGACGCAGGGCCAGCTGCGCGCCCTGCATGACGACACCCGCCGCCGCCTGGGCGAAGGCGATGCGGCCATCTTCAGCGCGCAGGCCCAGTGGCTGGGCGACACCGGACTCATCACGCGCGCCTGCCAGTTCATGGTCCAGGGCCACGGCGTGGCCTGGGCCTGGGACCAGGCCGTGGAGGAGGGGGCTGCCCGTCTCCAGGCGCTGGACAACCCTGCGCTGGCCGCGCGTGCCGCCGATCTGCGCGACGTGGGCCGGCGCGTGCTGGTGCAACTGCAGCCCTCGCTGGCAGCGGCGGGACCGGAGGGCCTGCCCGAAGGCGGCTGCATCCTGGTCGCGGCCGATCTTTCGCCCTCGGAAACCGCCCAGCTGGACACGGCGCGCGTGGCCGCGCTGGTCACGGCGCAGGGCAGTCCCACCTCGCACACGGCCATACTCGCGCGCACGCTGGGGCTGCCGGCCGCCGTGGCGGCAGGCGGCGGCGTGCTGGGCATGGCCGATGGGGCCCTGGCCATCGTCGATGGCGCCAATGGCCGCATCTACCTTGATCCCTCGGAGCAGGACCTGGCTTCGGCGCGTGCCCACATGGCCGAGCAGCGGGCGTTGCAGGAACGCGTGTCCGCGCAGCGCAGCCTGCCTGCCATCACCACCGATGGCGTGCGCATCGAAGTCTGCGCCAATGTCAACCTGCCCGAGCAGGTGCCGCTGGCCCTGTCCCAGGGCGCCGAGGGCGTGGGCCTGATGCGCACGGAATTCCTGTTCCTGGAGCGCGGCAGCACGCCCGGCGAGGACGAGCAGTACGAAACCTACCGCGCCATGGCGCAGGCGCTGGAGGGCCGGCCGCTGATCGTTCGCGCGCTGGACATCGGCGGCGACAAGCAGGTCGCCCACCTGGAGCTGCCGCGCGAGGACAACCCCTTCCTGGGCGTGCGCGGCGCGCGGCTGCTGCTGCGCCGCCCCGACCTGCTGGAGCCCCAGATGCGCGCCCTGTACCGGGCGGCCCGCGATGGCGCAAGGCTGTCCGTGATGTTTCCCATGGTCACCAGCGTGCAGGAACTGCTGGCGCTGCGCACGGCCTGCGAACGGCTGCGCGCCGACTTGGACGCGCCGGTCCTGCCGCTGGGCATCATGATCGAGGTGCCCGCCGCCGCCGTGCAGGCCGACGCACTGGCCCGCCATGCCGATTTCTTCTCCATAGGCACCAACGACCTGACCCAGTACGTGCTGGCCATGGACCGCCAGAACCCGCAACTGGCGGCCGAGGCGGACAGCCTGCATCCGGCCGTGCTGCGGATGGTGCGCGCCACCGTGCAGGGTGCTGCCACCCGCGCACGCCCCGTGGGCGTCTGTGGCGGACTGGCCGGCGACCCGTTCGGTGCGCTGCTGCTGGCCGGGCTGGGGGTGGGCGAGCTGTCCATGACGCCCAACGACATCGCCGGTGTCAAGGCCGGCTTGCGTGCGGCCAGCCTGCGGCAGTTGCAGGCGCTCGCAGACAGGGCGCTCGGCTGCGAGGATGCCGCGCAGGTGCGGGCACTGGCCAAGGAGGTGACGGCATGAACGCCCCGCAAGCCATTACCGTGACCCTGAACCCGGCCATAGACCAGCTCGTGACCCTGGATGCGCTGCTGCCCGGCCAGGTGCAGCGCGCATTGGACAGCATGCAGGCGCCGGGCGGCAAGGGCATCAATGTTGCCGCCGCCTTGGCGGGCCTGGGCGTTTCCACGGCTGCGCTGGGCGTGCTGGGCAGCGACAACGCCGGCATGTTCGAGGCCTTGTTCGCCCAGCGCGGCATTGCCGACGCCTGCCTGCGCGTGCCGGGCCAGACGCGCACCAACATCAAGCTGGTGGCCGACGGCGGACGCCAGACCACGGACATCAACTTGCCGGGTCTGATGTTGGTCGAAGCGCATCTGCACGCCGTCATGGCCGCGCTGGCCCGGTATCTGCGGCCCGGCCTGGCCGTGGTGCTGTCGGGCAGCCTGCCGGCCGGCCTGCCTGCGGACAGCTGGGCCCGGCTCCAGGCCCAGGCCGTGGCCGCCGGTGCCGACGTGCTGCTGGACACCAGCGAGGCCCCCCTGGCCGCCGCCCTGGCGACGGCCCCCCATGCTGCCATGCCCTGGGCCATCAAGCCCAACCGGGAGGAGTTGCAGGCCGCCACAGGCCAGCGCCTGGATGGCCGCGACGCGCTTCTGGCCGCCGCGCGCCGCCTGCTGGACAGGGGGCTGGGGCTGGCCGTGGTGTCCATGGGCGAGGAGGGCGCGCTGTTCGCCACCTTGCAAGGCGCGGTGATTGCGCGGCCGCCGCAGCGCGCGCGCGGCAGCTCCGTGGGCGCGGGCGATGCCATGGTCGCGGGCATGGTGGCCGCGCGGCTGCGCGGACTGGATCTGGCGGACACCGCACGCCTGTCCACGGCCAGCGCGCTGGCCTGGCTGCAGGCCGCGCCCGCGCGCGAAGTCGATGCCAACCGCGTCCAGGCATTGGCTGCCAGCGTGCTGCTGGAGCCATGCCAGTGGCCGTGATCCCCCATTCTTCAGGAGCTTTCATGAACCCTCTTTTTGTGGTGATCGCAGCCGCCGGGCACGACGCCGAAGCGCTGCTGGCCGCCGAAGCCCTGCGCCATGCGGCCGGACAGCGTCACTTGGCCGTGGAAGTGCGCGCCAGCGGCGGTGTGATCGGGCTGCATGCGGCCGATGCCGCCGCGCAGGCCGGGCAATTGCTGATCGTGGGGGATGCCGGCACCGATGACGATGCAGATACCGACGCCGATGCCTCCCGCTTCGTGCAGGCCGCCGTCGAGCGCTGCAGCCTGCGCGAGGCGCTCGACGATCCGGCCGGCGTGCTTGCACGCTGCGCTGCCGCCAGTCCCGCAGCAACGCGCACGGGCAAGCGGATCGTGGCCGTCACCTCCTGCCCCACGGGCATCGCCCACACCTTCATGGCGGCCGAGGGACTGCAGCGCGGCGCGGCGGCGCTGGGCCACGCCATGCGCGTGGAGACACAAGGCTCGGTGGGCGCGCTCGATGCGCTGACGCCGCAGGAGATTGCCGAGGCCGACCTGGTCATCATCGCCGCCGACCGCGAGGTCGATCTTTCGCGATTCGCGGGCAAGCCGCTGCTGCGCAGCGGCACCAAGCCGGCCATACGCGACGGCTCGGGGCTGATCGCCAAGGCGCTGGCCGAAGCTACCGTGCATGGTGCCGCCGTGGGCGCTGCTGCTGCAGGCGGCGCCGCGCCCACGCCGGCCCGGACCCAGGGCGGCGCCTATCGCCACCTGATGACCGGCGTGTCCTTCATGCTGCCCTTCGTCACGGCGGGCGGCATTCTGATCGCCATGGCCTTTGCGCTGGGCGGCATCTATGTCCATGACGATGCGCACCAGGGCACGCTGGGCTGGACGCTGTTCCAGATCGGCGCCAAGGGCGGCTTTGCGCTGATGGTGCCGGCGCTGGCCGGCTATATCGCCTATTCCATTGCCGACCGGCCCGGCATTGCGCCGGGCATGATCGGCGGGATGATCGCGTCCAGCATGGGCGCGGGGTTCATCGGCGGCATCGCGGCCGGGTTCATCGCAGGCTACGGCGTGGCCTTCATGGCGGCGCACATCCGGCTGCCGCAGGCGCTCAAGGGCCTGCTGCCCATGCTGATCCTGCCTGTGCTGGGCAGCCTGTTCACGGGGCTGCTGATGTTCTATCTGGTTGGTGCGCCCGTGGCCGAGCTGCTGCAGTGGTTGAGCGCCTGGCTGCGCGGCATGCAGGGTGCCAGTGCCTTGCTGCTGGGCCTGTTGTTGGGCGCGATGATGGCCTTTGACATGGGCGGGCCGGTGAACAAGGCCGCCTATGCGTTTTCCACGGGAATGATCGCCAGCCAGGTCTACACGCCCATGGCTGCAGCCATGATCGCCGGCATGACGCCGCCGCTGGGGCTGGCCCTGGCCACGCGCCTGTTTGCCGACCGCTTCACGCGCGAGGAGCGCGGCAGCGCCGCCTCGGCCGGCGTGCTGGGCCTGGCCTTTGTCACCGAGGGGGCCATTCCCTACGCGGCGCGCGATCCGCTGCGCACGATTCCGGCCCTGGTGCTGGGCTCGGCCGTGGCCGGCGCCGTGTCCATGCTGGCGGGTGTGGAGCTGAAGGTGCCGCATGGCGGCATCTTCGTCGCGCCCATTCCCAACGCCGTGACCCACGTGGCCATGTATGCGGTGGCGCTGGTGGCGGGCGTGGTGGTCACGGCCATCGCCCTGCGCATGTTCAAAAGGCCCGCCGAAGCGAGCCTTTGAAGAGGGCCTTTGAAGCAGGAAGCCGGGGGAACGCCTGTAGCGGCTCCCCCGCAGCGTTCAGCGGGCTGCGGCGCGGGCCTGTTCCAGCCAGCCGTCGAAGGTCTTCTGGTGGGCCTTGATCCAGCCGTCCACATGGCGGTTGATGTCCGAGGGCTTGTTCTGGCCCTGGCTCATCATGTGGTTCTGCGCGCTGATGTCGCCCACGGGCAGCTGCATCAGCTCGAACAGCTTGCCAGCGTCGGGATGCTTGTCGGTGAAGGCCTTGTTGGCCACGATCTGCTGCTTGTTCACCACGAAGCCGTAGTTCTTGCCGTTGGGCAGCTTGGTATCGAACTTGGCCTGCTCGCCGGGCAGCGAGGAGAAGGGCACCTCCAGCCACACCACGTCCTTGCCGGGCTTGAGCACGTTGCTCACCCAGTAGGGCGTCCAGGTGTAGTAGAGGATGGGCTTGCCGGCCTTGTAGCGCGAGATGGTGTCGGCGATCAGCGCCGAGTACGTGCCCTGCTTGTGGGTCACGGTGTCGCGCAGCTTGTAGGCCGTCAGGTGGTGCTCGATCACGGCCTCGCAGCCCCAGCCGGGCGTGCAGCCGGTGAGGTCGGCCTTGCCGTCGCCGTCCGAGTCGAACAGCTTGGCGATCTTGGGGTCCTTCAACTGGCCGATATTGGTGATCTTGTATTCGTCGGCCGTCTTCTTGTCGATCAGGTAGCCCTGGGCCGCGTTGTCCGAGTACACGCCCTTGCGGAACAGCTTGGCGTCGCCGCCCGCGTTCTTGTAGTAGTCGGCGTGCAGCGGGTTCCAGTGCGTGGCCAGGAAAGTGGCGTCGCCATTGGCAATCGCCACGTGGGCCGTGGGGTACTCGACTTCCTGGAAGGGCTGCACGTCGTAGCCCAGCTTCTCCAGGGCCTTCATGACGATCAGGGTCTGGAAGCTTTCTTCGGCGATGGAGCTCTTGAGCGGCGACACCTTCACGCCCTTGCCGGGCTGGTCGCTGGCGGCCGATGCGCCTGCGCAGGCCAGTGCGATGCCGGCAGCCATCGTGGCGGTGCGCAGCCAGTGGCTGGCAGCGGCAGTTGGCAGTCGATTGTGGTTCAGGGCTTGGTTCATCCTCGGGTTCCTCCGTTGTGTGATGAAAGGGGAGTGGGCGGCCAGCGTGGCTGGCCGCTTTTCGGGAAGGCGGCGCGGCAGTGGGCCCATCCGCGCCGCAGTGAAGGCATTCAGCTGGTGCTGCCGCGATGGACCGGCTTGTTGCCGGCGCCCAGCAGGCGGGCAATGCAGCCGGCGGGGCCGCTGTGCCACCAGCGCGCACCGCCACGGGTCGTCTGCCCCATGGCCTGGGTGATGCGGTCCAGCACGATGGCCAGCAGCACGATGCCCAGTCCGCCCACGGTGGCCAGGCCCATGTCCAGGCGGCCGATGCCGCGCAGCACCATCTGGCCCAGGCCGCCCACGGCGATCATGGAGGCGATCACCACCATGGACAGCGACAGCATCAGCGCCTGGTTCACGCCCGCCATGATGGACGGCATGGCCAGCGGCAGCTGCACCTTCCACAGCAACTGCCAGGGCGATGCGCCATAGGCGCGGCTGGCCTCGATCAGGTCGGGGCGCACCTGGCGGATGCCCAGGTTGGTCAGTCGGATCAGCGGCGGCAGCGCGAAGATGATGGTCACGATCACGCCGGGCACGTTGCCGATGCCGAACAGCATCACCACGGGCACCAGGTAGACGAAGGCCGGCGTGGTCTGCATGGCGTCGAGCAGCGGGCGTGTCCAGCGCTGCGCACGGTCGCTGGAGGCCAGCAAAATCCCCGCGGGCAAGCCGATGACCATGCAGAAAACCAGCGAGGTCAGCACCAGGGACAGCGTCACCATGGCCTCGGGCCAGATGCCCAGCATGGCGACCACCACCAGCGAGACGGCGGCGCCAATGGCCATGGCGCGGCCCGCGAACTGCCAGGCCACCAGGGTCAGGATCAGGATCAGCAGCGGCCAGGGCAGGGCCAGCATGGCATCGGTGATGCCCGACAGCGTGCCGTCGATGGGCGTGCGCACGGCCTGGAAGAAGGGGCGGAAATGGTGGACCACCCATTCCAGGCCGCTGTTGATCCAGCCCTGCACGGGCAGGCCGTCGGTGGTCAATTGGTGCCAGAGGCTGGCATGGGCGTCGTCGGGAACGCCCGAGCCGGCCGAGGCGCCCAGCCAGTCACCGCCTGCGGCATCACCGCCGCTGGCGGCGCCCCAGGGATCGGCCGAGGCATCGGGCGCCGGCGTGGCGGCGGTTGCCCAGGGATCGGCGCTTGCAGAGGCCGCGGAATCGGTGGAAGCAGAGGCCGCGGAATCGGTGGAAGCAGGGGCTGCGCTCGCATCGGCCCAGGGATCGGTGGCGGCAGCGGCGGTGTTCGGGTTCAGGCTGTTGGTTGCATCGCTCATGCGGCATCTCCTTGTCGTTGTTCGATCGGCTCCACGGTCGGCGCGATGGTGGGGGCGACGGTGGGGGCGTTGGAGGCCGGGAAATGCGGGTTGAGCGTGACCGGCGGCACGATCTCCTGCGGCGGTGGCACGGGCGGCGTGTCGCGGTCCAGGAAGCGCAGCATGGTGGTGCGGCTGACCACGCCCATGAACTGGCCGTCGTCGCTGGTCACCGGCAGCGCGCAGGGCGCGGCGGCCACGGGGCCGAACAGCTCGGCCACCGGCGTGCCTGCAGACAGCGGCTCGACGTTGGGCAGGAAGGCGTGGCTCAGGCCCAGCATGCCCGGGCGGCCGTGCAGTGCGTCGCGCAGCGATTGAGAGGACACCACGCCCAGGAAGCGGCGGCGCGCGTTGACCACATAGGCGTAGTCGCGGTCGGAGTCTTCCAGCAGGCGCTGGGCTGCGCGGCAGCCGCGGTCGCTGTGCTCGGACACCACGGTCAGCGCCTGGCGCGCGATGTCGCCGGCCTTGAAGACCGAGGCCGCGTCCACGCCGCGCACGAAGCTGCGCACATAGTCGTCGGCGGGGCTGCGCAGGATCTCGTCGGGCGTGCCGACCTGGATCACCTGGCCGTCCTTCATGATGGCGATGCGGTCGCCGATGCGCATGGCCTCGTCCAGGTCATGCGAGATGAAGACGATGGTGCGGCGCTGGATCTGCTGCAGGCGCAGCAGCTCGGACTGCATCTCGGTGCGGATGATGGGGTCCAGGGCCGAGAAGGCCTCATCCATCAGCAGGATGGACGGATCGGACGCCAGCGCCCGGGCCAGGCCCACGCGCTGCTGCATGCCGCCCGACAGCTCGTCGGGGTAGCTGGCGCCCCAGGCGCCCAGGCCCACCTGCTCCAGCGCGGCCTGGGCCTGTGTCTGGCGCTCGGCCTTGTCGGCGCCGGCCAGCTCCAGGCCGAAGGCCGTGTTGTCCAGTACCGTCATGTGCGGCATCAGCGCAAAGGACTGGAACACCATGGAAATGTCCTTGCGGCGCAGCGCGCGCAGATCGCGCTCGCTCAGGGCATTGATGTCCTGGCCATCGACCACGATGCGCCCGGCCGTGGGCTCGATGAGGCGGTTGAGCATGCGCACCAGGGTGGACTTGCCCGAGCCCGACAGGCCCATGACGACGAAGATCTCGCCGGCCTCGATGGTGAAATTGGCGTCGAACACGCCGATGGACTGGCCCGTGCGCTCCAGGATCTCCTGTTTGCTCAGGCCCTGTTGGACGAGGTCGAGTGCGGTCTTGGGGTCGTCCCCGAACACCTTGAACACATGATCGATGATGATCTGCTTGGCCACTGTGGCGTTCTCCTTTTGGGTGAGATGGAACACAGTCCAGCGTCCTCGACGGGCGAAGACGCTGGCGCGCAAGCCAAAAATGAAGCCCTGATGCCGTTCGCTGCAGGGGACTGCCGTCCCCCGTTGCTGGGATTCAAACAGGTGCGAAAGCACCCGAGGCGGCTCGGATGGCACGCGAAGCGGTGCGCAAGAGCCAGAAGGCGAGAGCAGCCGGCGGCGAGGCGCGCGGTGTCTCAGGCGGGCATCGTGGCTGAAGATCAGCCAGCGCGATGCCCCACAACATCAGGGCCGAGTTTCGGCCCGGTTGACGGGGCTGTACCGGAAGCACAGCGATCCGCCGGGGTGTATCGGCAGGCCGTGAAGACGGTGCCGATGACCTGCTTGGCAGGTTGTAAAGAAGCCGAAATTATATAAAACAGGTTTTACTGCGTCAAAACGCATGAGCCGAAGAAGGCCTGTTTTGGCCTTTTTCACGCCCTTGAGGACTGCAATCCAGCTGGGATTTGCTCACTTAATGAGAGCGTGTAGCCCATGATTCACAAGGCATATGCTGTCATCGATGAATAAAATCGGTCAAGCGTCAGCTTGAGGAAAGCTTCAGGCCCGATCTGCGGCAAAAAGCGTGCCCGGCGCGCTGGCAGGTCGGGCGCCAGCAGGTGTCCGACCCGTTGCCTGCGCCCGCCCATGAAAAAAGCCCCGTAGCGGCTGGCGCTGCGGGGCTTCGGTGCGGGATGCCGCCGGCTCAGTGGTTGCTGGCCGTGCTGTTGATCAGCTTGTCGGTATAGGCGATGGCCAGGGCGCTGGCCAGGAAGGTGACGTGGATGATGGTCTGCCACATCAGCACCTTGACGTCGTAGCTGCCCGCGTTGATGAAGGTCTTGAGCAGATGGATGGAGCTGATGCCGATGATGGACAGGGCCAGCTTGACCTTGAGGATGGAGGCGTTCACGTGGCCCAGCCACTCGGGCTGGTCGGGGTGGCTGTCCAGGCCCAGGCGGCTGACGAAGGTCTCGTAGCCGCCCACGATGACCATGATCAGCAGGTTGGAGATCATCACCACGTCGATCAGCGCCAGCACCACCAGCATGATGATGGTTTCGTTGAGCGCGCCGATGGGCGCATCGTGCTTGTAGCCGATGCTGGTGATCAGCGCCTGCAGCGCTTCCTGGTTGCCGAAGGCGGCCTCGATCAGGTGCCACAGCTCCAGCAGGAAGTGCCAGACGTAGACCCCCTGGGCGGCGATCAGGCCCAGGTACAGCGGCAGCTGCAGCCAGCGGCTGGCGAAGATCAGGGAAGGCAGGGGACGCAGGGGGGAGCCGGGGGCTCGATTGGAGTTTTGCTGGCGGGCCATGGTGGTCGGTCGCGCTTGTCTGGTGTGGGAGCGTGGATGGGAGGGGACAATGGCCGTGGAAAACGGGCGCGCGATTTTAGCGGCGAAACAGGCCATTGCCAGTGACGGCCGGGAACTGCGGGGAATCCCCAGGTAGACGCGCCCAAGGGGGTTTCAGTCAGTGGCATGTAAGACCGGCCCCCGACAGTCACACCACAATTTTTATTTGGCCAGCCCAGGAGACAAGCAAGCATGAGCACCGCAACAGCATCCCCCATTGAATCGGTACTGGTGGAGAACCGGGTCTTCCCGCCGCCGGCAGACTTTGCCGCCAAGGCCCGCATCTCCGGAATGGAGCAGTACAAGGCGCTGTGCGCCGAGGCAGAGAACGACTACCAGGGCTTCTGGGCCCGCCTGGCGCGCGAGAACGTGGTCTGGTCCAAGCCCTTCACCCAGGTGCTGGACGACAGCAACCCGCCGTTCTTCCGCTGGTTCGCCGACGGCGAACTCAATGCCAGCGCCAATTGCCTGGACAAGCACATGGGCACGGACGTCGAGCACAAGACGGCCATCATCTTCGAGGCCGATGGCGGCGAGGTCACCAAGGTCAGCTACCGCGAACTGCTGGAGCGCGTCTCGCAGTTCGCCAACGCGCTCAAGGCGCAGGGCGTGCAAAAGGGTGATCGCGTCCTGATCTACATGCCCATGACCATCGAGGGCGTGGTGGCCATGCAGGCCTGCGCGCGCATCGGCGCCACGCACAGCGTGGTGTTCGGCGGCTTCTCGGCCAAGGCGGTGCAGGAGCGCATCGTGGACGTGGGCGCCGTGGCCGTGATCACCGCCAACTACCAGATGCGCGGCGGCAAGGAACTGCCGCTCAAGGCCATCGTGGACGATGCGCTGGCGCTGGGCGGCTGCGAGGCCGTGCGCCATGTCTTCGTCTACGAGCGCACGGCCACCGCCTGCGCCATGACGGCAGGCCGCGACAAGACCTTCGGCGAGATCCTGGCCGGCCAGAGCACGGAGTGCGCGCCCGTGGCCGTGGATTCCGAACACCCGCTGTTCATCCTCTACACCAGCGGCTCCACGGGCAAGCCCAAGGGCGTGCAGCACTGCACGGGCGGCTATGTGCTGTGGGCCAGGCAGACCATGGAGTGGACCTTCGACCTCAAGCCCAGCGACGTGTTCTGGTGCACGGCCGACATCGGCTGGATCACGGGCCACACCTACGTGGCCTATGGTCCGCTGGCCGCTGGCGCCACGCAGATCGTGTTCGAGGGCGTGCCCACCTTCCCCAACGCGGGCCGCTTCTGGCAGATGATCGAGCGCCACGGCTGTACCATCTTCTACACGGCGCCCACGGCCATCCGCTCGCTGATCAAGGCCGCCGACGGCGATGCCGCCGTGCATCCGAAGAACTCGGACCTGTCCAGCCTGCGCCTGCTGGGCAGCGTGGGCGAGCCCATCAATCCCGAGGCCTGGATGTGGTACCACCGCAATGTGGGCGGCGAGCGCTGCCCCATCGTGGATACCTTCTGGCAGACCGAGAACGGCGGCCACGTGATCGCCCCCATGCCGGGCGCCACGCCGCTGGTGCCGGGCTCGTGCACGCTGCCGCTGCCGGGCATCATGGCCGCCATCGTCGATGAGACCGGCCATGAACTGCCCAACGGCGCAGGCGGCCTGCTGGTCGTCACCAAGCCCTGGCCCAGCATGATCCGCACCATCTGGGGCGACCCCGAGCGCTTCAAGAAGAGCTACTTCCCGGCCGAGCTGGGCGGGCAGACCTACCTGGCCGGCGACGGCGCGGTGCGCAGCGAGGATCGGGGCTACTTCCGCATCACGGGCCGCATCGACGATGTGCTCAATGTCTCGGGCCACCGCATGGGCACGATGGAGATCGAGTCGGCCCTGGTGTCCAAGACCGACCTGGTGGCCGAGGCCGCCGTGGTGGGCCGCCCCGATGACATGACAGGCGAGGCCATCTGCGCCTTCGTGGTGCTCAAGCGCTCGCGTCCCACGGGCGAGGAGGCCAAGCAGATCGCCAAGGAGCTGCGCGACTGGGTGGCCAAGGAAATCGGCCCCATCGCCAAGCCCAAGGACATCCGCTTTGGCGACAACCTGCCCAAGACGCGCAGCGGCAAGATCATGCGCCGCCTGCTGCGCTCGATTGCCAAGGGCGAGGCCATCACCCAGGACACGAGCACGCTGGAGAACCCGGCCATCCTCGATCAACTGGCCGAGACGAACTGAGGGCGGACACGCCCGCCATGAAGAACCGGAGCACAGGCTCCGGTTTTTTCTTGGCTGGACTGCGGGCGGCGCGCTGTCTTGCAGTCCTATTTTGTGTGGGCCGACAGCTCAGGCATGATGGCTGCAGTACAACCGAAGCTGTTGTTTTCACCACTGCCGAGGGAGGCGTTGCACCATGAATCTGAGAACCCTGTCGCTGCTGATCACCGTGGCCCTGATTGCGCTGCTGGCGGCATTCAACTGGAACACGCTGGCCGCGCCGTCCGTCGTGTCGCTGGGCGTGACCGAAGTCCAGGCGCCGCTGGGTGTGCTGATGCTGGCGCTGACCTGCCTGCTGGGCGTGTTCTTCGTCGCCTATGTGCTGTGGCTGCAGGGCTCGGTACTGATGGAGGCGCGCCGCCACGCCAAGGAAATGCAGGCCCAGCGGGACCTGGCCGACAAGGCCGAGGCCTCGCGCTTCACCGAGCTGCGCACCGTGCTGGAGGACCTGCATGCGCGTGACAAGGAAGTGCTGCTGGCGCGGCTGGACGGGCTGGAGGCGCATCTGGTGCAGCGTGCCCAGGAGTCGGACAACAGCACGGCCGCCTATGTGGGGCAGCTGGAGCAGCAGGTTCGCCTGTACCAGCAGCCCGGCGCAGGCGCTCCGGACTACAGGTAGGCGGCCCGCGCCCGGATTCACGGGCGGACCATGAAAAAACCGCGCGACTTGCGTTGCGCGGTTTTTTCGTTGCGGGCCCCGAGGCGGGAGGCCTGCGGAACTTACTTCAGCGACAGCACCCAGGCGGCCAGCTTCTTGGCGTCGGCATCGTTGACCTGGGGGTTGGCGGGCATGGGAACCGGACCCCAGACGCCGCTGCCGCCCTTCATGATCTTGGCGGCCAGCTTGTCCACCGCGTCCTTCTGGCCTGCGTACTTGGAGGCCACATCCTTGTAGGACGGGCCCACCAGCTTCTTGTCCACGGCGTGGCAGGCCATGCAGTTCTTGGAGGTGGCAAGAGCCTGGTCGGCCATGGCGGGAGCCACGGTGACGACGGTCAAGGCCAATGCGATCAATGTCTGCTTCATCATGAGTTCCTGGGGGTTGTCGGGAATAATTATGCGAAACATTGTAGTAGGCGCGCATGCCTGATGCGTTACCTCGTGTGAAGCACCGTCTGGTGAAGGAGAAGTTATGTATCTGTTGGGAATCGCGGTCTTGCTCACCCTGCTGAAGTTGGCCGATATCGAGCCTGTGGCCTCCTGGTCCTGGTACGTCATCCTGGGCGCCTATGGCGTGACGGCAGCCTGGTGGGCCTGGGCCGACGCCTCTGGCTACACCAAGCGGCGCGCGGCCGACAAGATCGAGCAGCGGCGCTTGAAGCGCATCGAAAAGAACAAGGAAGCCATGGGCACGGGCACGCGTTCGCGCTCGCGCCGCTGAGTCAGTCCGCCGGCGGCTCGGCCAGCACGCCGCCGCCCAGGGCCTGGTACAGGGCCACGGTGTCGCCCAGCAAGGCGCCGCGCGCGGCGACGTGGGCGGCACGGGCCTGGAGCCAGGATTGTTCGGCCGCCAGCGCGGCCGGTTGGGCGCTGTAGCCGTTGCGCAGTTGGGTGCGCGTGAGGTCCAGCGTGGACTGGCTGGCCTTTTCTCCTTCCTGCGCCATCTCCACGGCCTTGGCATCGATGTCCAGCGCATAGAGGGCATTGGCCACATCCTGGAAGGATGAGAGCACGGCGCCCCGGTACCGGGCCGCGGCGGCATCGAACTCGGCCTGTGCTGCGCGTTCACGGGCCTGCAGCGTGCCGCCCGCGAACAGGGGCTGCAGCAGTCCGGCGCCCAGGGCCCAGGTGGGATTGCCCGCCGCAAACATTCTGGCAAAGCTCGTGGCGCCGCCGCCCAGGGCCGCAGTGATGCTCAACTGCGGCAGGCGGGCTGCCCTGGCCACGCCTATGGCGGCGCTGGCCTGCTGCACATCCGTCTCTGCAATGCGTACGTCGGGGCGCTGCTCCACCAGCGCCGAGGCCACGGCCTGCGGGAGCTGCGGCTGCGAGAAGGAGGACAGCGGCGGCACCTCCGGGGCCTGGTCGGGCGTGCGCCCGGCCAGCGTGGCCAACAGGTTGCGTGTCTGCTCCAGTTCCTTGCGCAGCGGCGGCAGGGCCTGCTGCATCTGCACCAACAGGGTCTGCTGCGTGGCCACGTCCAGCCCGCTGGCATAGCCGTTGCGCTGCTGCAGCCGCATGTGGCGCAACTGTTCCTGGGCAGCGGCAATGGCCTGCTCGATGAGGTGCGCCTGCTCTGCAAGCATGGCCGCCTGGAGCATGCCGCCCGCCACGTTGCTCGCCAGGGTCAGCCGTGCGGCCTGCAGTTGCAGGCGCTGGCCTTCTTCGCTGGCCATCAGTCCCTCCACCTGGCGGCGGTTGCCGCCGAAGATATCGGGCGTGTAGTTGATGCTCAACTGGGCCGTGTTGTAGCTGTAGAGGGTTTCGCCGCTGTTGAGCGCAGGCGACATCGACTGGCCCGTGTTCTGGCGCGTGCGGTTGTAGCCCAGCTGCACGGTGGGATAGAAGAAGCCGCGCTGGGCGATGACGTTCTGCCTGGCGGCGCGCAATGTCGCAGTTGCGGCCTCGATGGTGGGGCTGCGCTCCAGCGCCTCCTGGACCAGTGCATCGAGTTCGGGCGATCCATAGGCCTTCCACCACTGGTGCTGGACCGGGCCGCTGTGGCCGGCGGTCGCCAGGGGCTCACGGGTCAGGGCGTCGGCCCGGGGCACGGCAGGGCGTGCATAGTCGGGGCCCACGGCGCAGCCTGCGAGGGACAGCACGCAGGCGCCCGCCAGGCCCAGGAACAGGCGCCGATGCGGCGCTTTCAGGTCATGCGTGTACACGTTTGCCTCCCAGGCCTTCACGCTTCTTGGCGAACTTGACGCGCCGCAGCACGGCCAGGCGCAGCGCCGGCAGCAGCAGCAGCAGGAAAATCGGCCCGATGAGCATGCCGCCGACCACGACCGTGGCCAGCGGCCGCTGCACCTCGCTGCCGATGCTGTGCGACATGGCCGCAGGCAGCAGGCCGATGCAGGCGGACAGGGCCGTCATGAGCAGCGGGCGCATGCGGCTTCGGTAAGCCTCCTCCATGGCCTGCAGGTGGCCGTGGCCGTGGGCGCGCATCTCCTGGAAGTACGACAGGATGAGGATGCCATCCATGACCGAGACGCCCAGCAGCGAGATGAAGCCGATCACGGCCGAGATGCTGAGCACCTGGCCTGTCGCATACAGCGCCAGGATGCCGCCGAAGACGGTGAACGGCACGGAGGCCAGGGTCAGCAGGCAGTAGGTGAAGTTGTTGAACAGCGCGTAGAGCAGGGCGAGGATCAGCACCACGGCCACGGGAATGGCGATCAGCATGCGGGCCTTGGCCTGCTGCAGGGCCTCGAACTCGCCGGCATAGACCAGCCGGTAGCCCTGGGGCAGATGGATCTCCTGCCCCAGGCGGTGCTGCACTTCGGAGACGGTGCTGCCCAGGTCGCGGTTGCGTGCGCTGAACTTGATGGGGATGTAGCGCTCGTTGCTTTCGCGGTAGATGTAGGTGGCGCCGGTGTCCAGGGTGATGGTGGCCACGTCCTCCAGCGGGATGTACGAGGTGCTGCCCCCCGCCGTGGTGTAGCCCACGCGCAGGGCCCGCACGGCCTCGGGCGTGGCGCGGGCATCCTGTGCGAAGCGCACGGTCAGCGCGAAGCGGCGGTCGTCCTCCAGCACCGTGGTCGCCTCCACGCCGCCGAGCGACGCCTGGATGGCGCTGGCCACGTCGCCCGTGTTGAGCCCGTAGCGCGCGGCCCGTGCACGGTCGATCTGGATGTTCATGTTGGGCTGGCCCAGGATGTGGAACACCCCGAGGTCGGCCACGCCGTCGATGTGCGACATCACCTCGTAGACCTGGCTGGCCAGCTTTTCGAGGGTGGCGAGGTCGGGGCCGACGATCTTGACCGAGTTGGCCCCCTTCACGCCCGACAGGCCTTCCTGGACGTTGTCCTGGATGTACTGCGAGAAGTTGAAGCTCACGCCGGGGAACTCGGCCTCGAAGCGGCCCTGCAGCTCGCGCACCAGGCGTTCCTTGGTCATGCCGGGGCGCCATTTGTCGAAGGGCTGCAGCGGCGCGAACAGTTCCACATTGTTGAAGCCCGAGGCATCGCTGCCGTCATCGGGCCTGCCATGCTGGGACACCACGGTGATGACCTCGGGGTACTCCTTGATCATCTGCCGCATGCGGTTGGCCTTGTCGCGGCCGGCCTCCAGCGAGATCGTGGGCGGCATCGAGGCGCGTATCCACAGGTTGCCTTCCTCCAGCGCGGGCAGGAACTCGCTGCCCAGGCGGCTGGCCATGAATCCACCGGCGACCAGGGCGACCAGGCCCATCACCAGGACGGCCCGCACATGGTGCAGCACCCAGTGCAGCGCCGGCTGGTAGGCACGCTGGATGGCGTGGACGATGAAGGTTTCCTTCTCCTGCACCTTGGCCGGCAGCAGGTAGCTGGCCAGCACGGGCGTGATGGTGAAGGTGGCCAGCAGCGCGCCGGCCAGGGCGTAGCCGTAGGTGCGCGCCATGGGGCCGAAGATCTGGCCCTCCACGCCCTGCATGGCAAACAGCGGCGTGAAGGCGGCAATGGTGATGAAGGTGGAGAACAGCACCGAGCTGTCCACCTGGGTGGCGCTCAGGTAGATCATGCGCAGCCGCGAGGTCCATCCCTTGCCGGGACTGGTGCGCGCGCCGTCCGGCCCCTGGGCCATGGCGCGCAGCATGGAGGCGCGTATGGGCGTGGGCCGCTGGAAGTTGCGGAAGATGTTCTCGACCAGGATCACCGCCGCATCGACGATGATCCCGAAGTCCACCGCCCCCAGGGAGAGCAGGTTGGCCGATTCCCCCGTGATCACCAGCATCATGATGCTGAAGAACAGCGCGAACGGAATGTTCACGCTCACGATCACGGCGCTGCGCAGGTCGCCCAGGAAGATCCACTGGATGAGGAACACCAGCAGGCAGCCGAAGATGAGGTTGTGCAGCACGGTGTGCGTGGTGACGTTCACCAGCACGGCGCGGTCGTAGTAGGGCTCCAGCCTGACGCCGGCCGGCAGCGAGCCGTCGGCGTTGATCTTTTCCACGGCGGCCTTCACGCGTCCGATCACGTCGCTGGTGTGCAGCGTGCGGTTCATGATGACCACGCCCGTGACCACATCGTTCTGCAGATCGCGGCCGGCCTCGCCCAGGCGCGGCACCGTGCCTTCGACGATGCGCGCCACGTCCTTGACCTGCGTGGGAAGGCCATTCTTCTGGCCCACGACGATGTTGGCCACATCGTCGACATTGCGCACCAGGCCCAGGCCACGGATGTTGACCGACTGGTCGCCCACGCTGATGGCGCGGCCGCCCACGTTGAGGTTGGCGTTGCCTATGGCCTCGATGAGATTGCGCAGCGTCACCCCGTGGGCTTCCAGGCGCTTGGGGTCCGCCTCGACGTGGTACTCCTTGGTGGTACCGCCCCAGGTCACGACCTGCACCACGCCGGGCACCGTGAGCAGGCGGCGCTGAATCACCCAGTCCTGCAGGGTGCGCAGGTCGGTGAGGCTGTAGGTGGACGGGCCCTTGACCTGGTAGCGCAGGATCTCGCCCACCAGGCTGGACGCCTGGATCTGCGGCTGCACGCCCCCGGGCAGGTTCACGTTGGCCTGCAGGTTGTTGGCGATCTGGGTCAGTGCGAAGTAGTAGTCCGTGCCGTACTTGAAGGTCACGCGCACGAAGGACAGGCCGTAGAACGAGGTCGAGCGGATGTTCTCCACATCGGGCGTGGTCGCCAGGCCCACTTCCATGGGACGGGTGTAGTAGCGCTCCATCTCCTCGGAGGACATGCCCGGCACCTGGGCCGTGATTTCAATGATCACGGGGGCGGGGTTGGGATAGGCCTCGACATTGAGCCTGGCGAAGGCCAGCAGCCCCAGGCCGAGGAAGGCCAGCAGGGCCAGCAGGACGATGGGCCTGCGCGAAAGCACGAAGGCCAGCAAGGATCGGAACACGGCGGCCTCCTTACTGTGCGTCGGTTTCGTAGAGGCCGCTCAGGAACAGCGCGTTGCGGCGTGCGATGCGTTCGGTGCCGGCCAGGCCGTCCGTGATCTGCACGAGGCCGTCGGCGGTCTGCCCGCGCACGACCTTGCGGCGCTCGAAGCGCGGCCCCTTCTCGTCGCTGTCCGAGGCGACCCACACCACGTCGGCACCGCTGCCCTCGCGCACCACGGCCTCGGCGGGCACGGCCACCGAGGTCTGCGGGGCAGCGACGGTGATGCTGAAGTCGGCCGTCATCTGCGGGCGCAGTTCGTGCCGCGGATCGGCCACCTCGGCGCGCACCACGAGGCGCCGGCTGTCGGCATCCACGCTGTCGCCGACATACGAGACCTTGCCCTCGAACACCTTGCCCGGCCATGCCTGCACGCGCACCTGCACGGCCTGGCCCGTGCGGTAGGCGCTGAACTGCGACTCCGGTACGCTGGCCACCATCCACAGCGTGCGCAGGTCCGAAACGGTGACGGGGGCCGGGTCGCTGCCGGGCTGCACCAGCAGTCCGGGCTGGGCCGAGCGCGCGGTGACGCGCCCGTCCATGGGGCTTTTCACGGCAACTTCCTTGCCAACCTGCCGCTCGCGCTCCATGCGGGCGATCTCCGCATCGCTCAACTCGAACAGGCGCAGGCCCTGGCGTGCGGCATCGTGGGCGGCCTGGGCCGTCTGCTGGTCCGTCTGGGCCTGCTGCAGTTCCTTTTGCGGGATGCTGTTTTCCTGCGCAAGCGCTTCGGCGCGGTGCAGCGTTTCGTTGGCCGAGCGCAGCGTGGCCGCGCTGGAGATCAGCGCCGAGGCAGCCTGGGCCATCTCGGGCACGGCCACCGTGTAGAGCGTCTGGCCCGCTTTCACGTCATCGCCGGCCTTGACCAGGACCTTCACGATGCGGCCCTGCTGTGCGGAGTACACGCGCGTGGTGTGGTCCTGATTGAAGTCGATGATGCCGATGGTGCTGCGCAGGTTCTCGAACGGGCGCTCCTGGGAAGGGCCCACGTCCAGCGCGGCGGCCTGATCGGGGGCCACGCGCACCACGTCGGCCTGGACCTTGCCGGCCACCGAGGGGGGCGGGTCCTCGGTCTCGGCGCTCGCGTGGTGCGGGCCCAGTGTCCATATGCCGATGGCTGCGGCGGTGCAGGCGGCGGCCACGGCCAACCAAAGCAGGGCGCGCGCGCGGGACGGTGCCGGTGCCGGTGCCGATGCCGGTGGGGATTGTTGTTCAGCTGCCATGGGACCACGTTCCTTGCTGGTTGCATGCAGGGCGGCCCACTCCCAGTGGGCCTGGCCGTGCTGTGCGGCAGTCTAGGCAGCCCAGGCTTTAAGTTGGCTTTACGTCGGCCAAGCTGGGGCCGTGCTGGCGTGGCAGATCGATCTGGACGCAGGTTCCCCTGCTGCCGGGGCCGCTGTGCACGGCCAGCCGGCCGCCCATGCGCTGGACCACGCGCAGGGCGATGGACAGGCCCAGGCCCGAGCCTTCCGGCTGGCCATGGTCGCCGCGCCAAAAGGGCAGCAGCATCTGCGCACGGGTCTGCGCATCCAGCGCGGGGCCGTCGTCGCTGACCTGGATGCGGACCAGGTCCTCGTGCGCCTGCACCCGGGTTTGCACGGCGACATGGGGGCCGCCATAGCGCAGCGCGTTGTCCACCAGGTTGGAGACCACCTCGCCCAGCAGGGTGGGCGAGCCGCGCACGGTGCTGGCGCCGCCTGTTGCAGCCGGCTCCGGCCCCTCGATCCGGAGCGAGCGGCCGGCAGCATCGGCACGGTCCTGCCAGCGCAGGGCCGCCTGCCGGGCGACCTGTGCCGCGTCGAAGAGCTGGTCCTCGACCACGGACTCTTCCTCGGCGCGCGCATAGGCCAGCAACTGGCGCACCATGCGTGCGCCGCGTGCAGCGACTTCGTCGAGATGGGCCAGCACCTCGGCATCCATGGGCTGCTGCGGGTCCGCATGCTGCGTACGCCGCATGTCGCCCACCAGCAGGCGTATGCCCGCCATGGGCGTTTGCAACTGGTGGGCCGCATCGGCGATGAAGCGGCGCTGCTCGTCCACGGAGGCCTTGAGCCTCAGCAGCAGCGCATTGGTGTGGGCGACCAGGTCGCGCAGCTCCTCGGGCACGTCTTCCACGGACAGCGGGGACAGCTCGTTCTCGCCATGCTGCACGACCAGGGCGCTGACGCGCCGTGCAGGCGCCAGGCCGCGGCGGATGCCGTGGTAGATCAGCGGCAGGATGATGAAGCCGGCCAGCCCTGCAGGCACGAAGATGGCCGTGGCAATCTGGTCCTTGACCTGGCGCCGCTTGGTCTTGGACTCGGCCACCACCACCCACACGGGCTCGCCGCCGCCCTGGGGCCGGACCAGGATCGCCACGGCGCGCAGGGCGGCGCCCGAGGCGGCCTGGTGGCCGAAGAACATGGGGCTTGCGTCGGCAGCCGACTCCTGCTGCAGCAAAGGAGGCAGGGGAAGGCTTCCGATGAGCTGCCTGCCGGAGGCCGTGACCACGCCGTAGTGGTTCTGCGACAGGGAGTCGAAGACCAGGGCGTCGGCCATTTCGCGGCTGGCGTCGAAATAGGCCTGCCCCTCCTTCCAGCGCAACTGCGCGGCCAGGGCGCGGGCGTCATCGGCCAGCAGCCGGTCGAAGGCGTCGCTGGTGCTGCGTCCCGCAAGCCAGTAGGCGGCCCCGGTGGCGATGAAGAAGGACACCACCCAGAGGGCGGCGATGGGCATCAGCACCTGGCGCTTCAGGCTCAGGCGAAACCAGCGCCGCCAGCCGGGCAAGTGGGGGCTGGACTCGGTCAAGCGGCCTCCAGCACGTAGCCTATGCCGCGCAGCGTCACGATGCGCACGCCCGCGCCGGCCAGCTTGCGGCGCAGCTTGAGGATGTAGATTTCCACGGCATTGGCGCTGAAGTTGGCCTCCCAGCTGGACATGGTCGAGATGATGCGGCTCTTGGGCACGGCCGCGCCGGGCGCACTGATGAGCAGCTCCAGCAGGGCGGCTTCCCGGGGGCTGAGCGCCAGGCGCTCGCCCTGCAGGAACAGCTCGCGCGTGTCCGTGTTGAAGCTCAGCGCGCCCACCGTCAGCAGGTTGCTGGCGCCGCCGTGGCTGCGGCGCACGATGGCGCGCATCCTGGCCACCAGTTCCTCGGGCTCGAAGGGCTTGGCCAGGTAGTCGTCGGCGCCTTCATTGAGGCCCAGCAGGCGGTTTTGCAGTCCGTCGCTGGCGGTGAGGATCAGCACGGCCAGGGCCTTGCGCTGCGCGCGCCAGGCACGCAGCACCTCGATGCCGGGGCGCCGGGGCAGGCCCAGGTCCAGCACGGCGATGTCGTAGTCCTGGGTGGCGGTGGCGGTCAGCGCATACTCGCCGTCGGTGACGGCATCGACCTGCCAGCCCTCGGCCTGGAGCCTGCGGCAGATGCCCAGTCTCAGGGCGGGATCATCTTCTACGACAAGAACGCGCATAGGGCAAAGGGCGGTGGAAGCGGGAGGGCACGCCAGCCGCGTGCACTGGCGTCGGCGCAGCAGATGATAGCCATCTGGAGAGTGTGGTACATGCTTTGCCCCGGTGTGGGACATAATTGCCACCCCGGGAGCCGAGCCTGCCGGTTGCTCGCTACTTTTGACGATCCCACGATGCCTACATACCGTTCCAAGACTTCCACCGGCGGCCGCAACATGGCTGGTGCGCGCGCCCTGTGGCGTGCCACCGGCATGAAGGATGGCGACTTCGACAAGCCCATCATCGCCATCGCCAACTCCTTCACGCAGTTCGTTCCGGGCCACGTCCACCTCAAGGACCTGGGCCAGCTGGTGGCGCGCGAGATCGAGGCCGCAGGCGGCGTGGCCAAGGAATTCAACACCATTGCCGTGGACGACGGCATCGCCATGGGCCATGACGGCATGCTGTACTCGCTGCCCAGCCGCGACATCATCGCGGACTCGGTGGAGTACATGGTCAACGCCCACTGCGCCGACGCGCTGGTGTGCATCTCCAACTGCGACAAGATCACCCCCGGCATGCTGATGGCCGCCATGCGGCTGAACATTCCGGTGATCTTCGTCTCCGGCGGCCCCATGGAAGCGGGCAAGACCAAGCTGGCCAATCCCAACACGCACAAGCTGGAGTTCAAGAAGCTGGACCTGGTCGATGCCATGGTGATCGCGGCCGACTCCAACTACACCGACGAGCAGGTCGCCCAGGTCGAGCGCTCGGCCTGCCCGACCTGCGGTTCCTGCTCGGGCATGTTCACCGCCAACTCCATGAACTGCCTGACCGAGGCGCTGGGCCTGTCCCTGCCCGGCAACGGCACGGTGCTGGCCACGCATGCCGACCGCGAGGAACTGTTCAAGCGCGCCGGCCGCCGCATCGTCGAGCTGGCCCGCGAGTACTACGAGCAGGAAGACGCCTCCGTGCTGCCGCGCTCCGTGGGCTTCAAGGCCTTCGAGAACGCGATGACGCTGGACATCGCCATGGGCGGCTCCACCAACACCATCCTGCACCTGCTGGCCATTGCCCGTGAAGCCGAGATCGACTTCACCATGGCCGACATCGACCGCCTCTCGCGCTCCGTGCCCCAGCTGTGCAAGGTGGCGCCCAACACGCAGAAATACCACATCGAGGATGTGCACCGCGCCGGCGGCATCTTCGCCATCCTCGGCGAGCTGGCCCGCGCGGGCAAGCTGCACACCGACGTGCCCACCGTGCACGCCAAGACCCTGGGCGAAGGCCTGGCGCAGTGGGACATCACCACCACCCAGGACGAGGCCGTCAGGCACTTCTACCTGGCAGGCCCGGCCGGCATTCCCACCCAGGTGGCCTTCAGCCAGAACACGCGCTGGCCCAGCCTGGACCTGGACCGTGCAGAAGGCTGCATCCGCTCCTACGAGCACGCCTTCTCCAAGGAAGGCGGCCTGGCCGTGCTGACGGGCAACATCGCCCTGGACGGCTGCGTGGTCAAGTCGGCCGGCGTGGACGAAAGCATCCACGTGTTCGAAGGCACGGCCCACGTGACCGAGTCGCAGGACGAGGCCGTGCAGAACATCCTGGACGACAAGGTCAAGGCCGGCGACATCGTCGTCGTGCGCTATGAAGGTCCCAAGGGCGGCCCCGGCATGCAGGAAATGCTCTACCCGACCAGCTACATCAAGTCCAAGGGCCTGGGCAAGGAGTGCGCGCTGCTGACCGACGGACGCTTCTCGGGCGGCACCTCGGGCCTGTCCATCGGCCACTGCTCGCCGGAAGCTGCCGCTGGCGGCGCCATCGGCCTGGTGCGCAACGGCGACCGCATCCGCATCGACATTCCCAACCGCAGCATCAACGTGCTGGTCTCCGACGAGGAACTGGCCCGCCGCCGTGCCGAGCAGGATGCCAAGGGCTGGAAGCCCGCCGAGCCGCGCCCGCGCAAGGTCTCGGCCGCGCTCAAGGCCTATGCCAAGCTGGTGATGTCGGCCGACAAGGGCGCTGTGCGCGACCTGTCCCTGCTGGACGACTGACACCGGGCAGCACCGCCGCCCGGCGGTGCGCACCCGATGAAAATGAAAAGGGATGGAAGGCCTTGCGGCTTTCCATCCCTTTTTCTTTTCTCTTCTCTCAGGCCCTTGAGGGCTCTTGTTTCATCGCGGGGCGGCCCACCGCGGGGCGACCGGCTTGCCGTTTCATCGTGGCTGCCGGTTCGGGTTTTCATCGTGGAGCAAACAGCCCACTCTCATTTATGGGAAGTGCCTGAAAAACTGGCGCGGCCAAAACAAGGGACAGCGAGCAAGGGCCGCCCCGCCGCGAGGCTGTCGTCCCCCTCCCGCGAAGCGAGAGAGGGGGACGGCGCGAAGCGTCTCAGGGGGAGCTTCATTCAGGCCGGCTCGCCCATCTTGCTTTGCAGATAGTTGGGCAGACCGATCTTCTCGATCAGGCCCAGTTGCTTCTCCAGCCAGTAGGCGTGGTCTTCTTCCGTGTCGCGCAGCTGGGCCAGCAGCAGGTCACGGCTGTTGTAGTCGCTGTGGCGCTCGCACAGGGCCATGGCCGAGCGCAGGCTGTCACGCACGCGGTATTCGGTGGCCAGGTCCTTGCGCAGCATCTCTTCGACGGTCTCGCCGGGCGTGAACTCGTGCGGGCGCATGTCGGGGCGGCCGCCCAGGAACAGGATGCGGCGCAGGATGGCGTCGGCGTGCTGGGTTTCCTCTTCCATCTCATGGCCGATGCGCTCGAACAGGCGCAGCAGGCCCTGGTCTTCGTACTGGCGCGAGTGGATGAAGTACTGGTCGCGCGCGGCAAGCTCGCCGCGCAGCAACTCTATGAGGCATTCGATGACTTCTGGTTGGCCTTGCATGTTCTTCTTCTCCTGACTGTGTGAACGCCGCAAGTATCGCGTGAACCGGCCCTCGGGCCAAAGCGCGCGCTGCAATTCCCCGTGGACGGCGCATTGCATGCATGCGCGACGCAGAAGCATTCGCATCGCGGCAGGCGGGCGGGGGATGGGGCTAGGGTAAACGCTGTATTGCGGGCTTCAATAATAGTTATTTATCATAACGATTATGGAGCCGAAGCATCGGTGTCCAAAACCCCATTTCCCCTTTGCACAAGGAAGCGCAATGAGCACCGAACGTACCGAAGAACAGACCGTGTCCTGCACCGTCACAGGCCGCGTGGCCTGGGTGAAATTCAACCGCCCCGAAAAGCGCAACGCCATGAGCCCCCAGCTCAACCGCCAGATGATGCGTGTGCTCGACGACCTGGAGTTCCGTGACGACGTGGGCGTGGTCGTGCTTGCAGGCGAAGGCACGGCCTGGACGGCCGGCATGGACCTGAAGGAATACTTCCGCGAGACCGAGGCCACCGGCCTGGCCGGAACCCGCAAGGCCCAGCGCGAGAGCTATGGCTGGTGGCGCCGCCTGCGCTGGTTCCAGAAGCCGACCATTGCCATGGTCAACGGCTGGTGCTTCGGCGGCGGCTACGGCCCCCTGTTCGCCTGCGACCTGGCCTTTGCCTCGGATGACGCCAAGTTCGGCCTGTCCGAAATCAACTGGGGCATCCTGCCCGGTGGCGGCGCCTCCAAGGTGGCGGTGGAACTGCTGTCCTTCCGCCGTGCCATGTACCACGCCATGCTGGGCGAGAACATCGACGGCCGCACGGCCGCCGAGTGGGGCCTGGTCAACGAGTCGCTGCCGGCCGATCGCCTGCAGGCCCGCGTCACCGAAGTGGCCGAGGCCCTGCTGCAGAAGAACCCCAGCGCCCTGAAGGCCACCAAGGACGCCATCCGCCGCGTGCGCGACATGAGCTACGACAACGCCGAGGACTACCTGGTGCGTGCCCAGGAAGCCGCCAACAGCTTCGACAACGAAGGCCGCAAGGAAGGCATGCGCCAGTTCCTGGACGACAAGACCTACAAGCCAGGTCTCGGAACCTACGACTTGAGCAAGCAAGTCACCCCCTGAGGCGCTTCGCGCCTTCCCCCTCTCTAACTCGCTTCGCGAGGGAGGGGGACGACACCCTCAGTGCGGGGCGGCGCGGCCGGCTTAGGCCCTTCCTCGGTGTCCCTCGCTTGGGCAGCGTCCACCACGCGCGGTAGGCCTCCCAGCTTTAATCATTGGAGACAAGAATGACAACGACAGAGATGGCGGCCGCCCTGCGGCCCGACATCGGCAGGCTGCTGAGGCCGCGTTCCATCGCCATCGTCGGCGCCTCGGCCACGCCGGGTGCGCTGGGCGCATCGGTGCTGGGCAATCTGGAGCGCAACGGCTTCGCCGGCGACATCCACCTGATCAATCCCAAGCGCAGCGAGATCGCCGGGCGGGCCTGCCTGGCTTCGGTCGATCAGCTGCCCGAAGGCGTGGATGTGGCCGTGCTGGCCATCCCCCAGCCCTTTGTGCTGGACACGGTGCGCGCACTGGCGGCGCGCCGCGTGGGCGCGGCGGTGATCTTCTCGGCAGGCTTTGCCGAGGCGGGCGAGCGCGGCATGGCCGAGCAGCGCGAGATCGCACGCATTGCCGCCGAGGCCGGCATGGTGGTGGAAGGCCCCAACTGCCTGGGCTGCATCAACTACCTGCAGCGCGTGCCGCTGACCTTTGTCGAGGTGAATATCGACGCGCAGCAGGCCGATGCCGCGCGGCCCGCGATCGGCGTGGTCTCGCAAAGCGGCGCCATGATGACCGTGCTGTGCACCACGCTGGCCAGCCGCGCGCTGCCGCTGTCGCACGCCATCTCCACGGGCAACGAGGCCGCCAGCCATGCCGAGGACTATGTGGACTTCCTGCTGGAGCAGCCCTCCACGCGCGTGGTCGCCATGATCGTCGAGCAGTTCCGCCAGCCCGCGCGCATCCTGGCCGCCGTGGCCCGTGCGCGCAGCCTGGGCAAGTCGGTGGTGCTGCTGCATCCGGGCAAGAGCAGCGCGGCGCGCGCCTCGGCCGCCACGCACACTGGTGCCATGGCCGGCGACTATGCGCTGATGCGCACCAAGCTGGAGCGCGCAGGTGCCGTGTTTGCCGAGACACTGGAGGAGCTGGGCGACATCGCCGAGATCGCCATCCGCTGCCCGGTGCTGCCATCAGCTGGTGCGGCTGGTGCGGCCGGTGCAGCCGGTGCAGCCGGTGCAGCGGGAGTTGCCGTGCTGGGCGAGTCCGGCGCCTTCAAGGCGCTGACGCTGGACTGGGCCGAGGAGCTGGGCCTGGCCCTGCCCGCCATCGGCGACGACGACTCACCCGCGCTGCGCGCGGCACTGCCCGAGTTCGTGGGCGTGAGCAACCCGCTGGACCTCACGGCCCAGGGCCTGGTGGAGCCGGATCTGTATTTCCGCACGCTGGACGCGCTGTTTGGCGATGCGCGCTTTTCCACCGTCCTGGTCGGCCTGATCCAGGGCGATCCGGTGACCTGCGGCATCAAGATGCCGCCCGTGCTGCGCGCCGTGCGCGAGCTGCGGCCGGCCAAGCCCGTCATCGTGGCGGGCCTGGACGAGGGTGCTGCCGTGCCTGCCGAGTTCATCGCCGAGATGCGTGCGCTGGGCGTGCCGTACTTCCCCAGCACCGAGCGTGCCCTGCGCGCCGTGCAGCGCCTGACCGCCTTCAGCCAGCGCAGTTTCGAGCGCACCGATGCACAGCCCGTCGCGCTGACCCTGCCCGCAGGCCGCACGGTGGTGCCCGAGTACGAATCCAAGGCCGTGCTGGCACAGGCCGGCATACCCTTTGCGCGCGGCCGGCTGGCCACCTCGGCCGAGCAGGCCATGGCGATTGCGTCGGAGATCGGCTGGCCCGTGGCGCTCAAGGCGCAGTCCGCCGACCTCAGCCACAAGAGCGATGCGGGCGGCGTGATCCTGAACATTGCCGACGCGCAGGCCATGGGCGAGGCCTGGGGGCGGCTGCATGCCAACGTGGCGGCCTATGACAGCGCCATTGCGCTGGACGGCGTGCTGATCGAGGCCATGGGCCGGCGTGGCCTGGAGATGATCATCGGCGCGCGCAACGATCCGCAGTGGGGCCCGGTGATCCTGGCCGGCCTGGGCGGCGTGACGGCCGAGATCATGCGCGATGCGCGCCTGCTGGACGCCGACCTGTCCACCGGCGAGGTGCTGCGCGAGCTGGACCGCCTGCAGGGTGCGCCGCTGCTGCGCGGCTACCGTGGCGCCCCGGCGCTGGACCGCCAGGCGCTGGCCGAACTCATCGTGCGCCTGGGCCAGGTGCTGCGCGGCACGCCGGCCATCCGCGAGATCGACCTGAACCCGGTCATCGTGCTGCCCGAAGGGCAGGGCGTGGTCGCGCTCGATGCGCTGATGCTGGTCGAGCACAGCGCGGGCTGATGATCGCGCAAGGGCTGGCGCGGTGCGCCGGCCCTTTTCATGCGCAGCCCTGTCTCGCTTTCCCGCTTTCTTTTTTCCGCTTCCCCTTCCTCCACAGGAGGTCTCCATGAGCCTGCCTTACCCGCCGGGCCGCGTGTCCACGCCCGCGCCGGCCGAGTCGAACGGACTCGGCTATGCCTACTACGTCACCATCAGCCTGCTGCTGGCCTACACCCTGTCCTTCGTGGACCGGCAGATCCTGGGCCTGCTGGTGCAGCCCATCAAGAAGGATCTGCAGCTGTCGGACTGGGTGTTCAGCATCGTCCACGGCTTTGCCTTCGCCATCTTCTACACCTTCGTCGGCATCTTCCTGGGGCGCCTGGCCGATCGCTGGAACCGCCGCAACCTCATCGTCATCGGCATGGCGATCTGGGTGGTGGCCACGGCGGCCGGTGGCTATGTCACGGGCTTTGTCTCGCTGTTCGTGGCGCGCATGTTCGTGGGCGTGGGCGAGGCGGCGCTGTCGCCGGCTGCCTATTCCATGCTGGCCGACTACTTCCCGCCCGAGCGCCGCGCGCGCGCCATGAGCATCTACACCTCGGGCGTGTACATCGGCTCGGCCACGGCCTTCATCGTGGGCGGCCTGGTCATCCAGGCCGCCAGCCAGGCCGGCGAGGTGGTGTTCCCGCTGCTGGGCAGCTTCAAGCCCTGGCAGGCGGCCTTCATCTTCGTGGCCCTGCCCGGCATTCCGCTGGTGGCGCTGATGTACACCGTGCGCGAGCCGGTGCGCCGCGGCCTGCAGGCGGCAGGCGCCTCCGCCAGGGCCGCCGCTGCAGCAGGCCCCGCGCCCGATCTGTCCCATGTGTTCCGCAACAAGCGCGCCTTCCTGCCGCTGCTGCTGGCGCCGGGCATCACGGCCATGATCACCTTCGGCGTCACGGCCTGGCTGCCGGCCACCTTCATCCGCCAGTGGGGCTGGACGCCCGGCGAGATCGGTCCCGCCTACGGCGTCATCATCCTGACCTTCGGCATTGGCGGCATGCTGCTCAGCGGCTTCCTGGCCGACTACCTCACGGCGCGCGGCAAGCAGGTGGGCTCGATCGTCATCTCGCTGGTGGCCACCGGCGTGCTCATCGCCAGCGGCCTGGTGCTGGCCTTTGCGCCTTCGCCCACCGTGGCCCTGGTGGCCGTGGCGGTCACCACCTTCTTTCTGGGCATGCCGGTGGCGCTGGCGCCGCCCATCCTGCAGGCGGTCACGCCCAACCAGCTGCGCGGCCAGGTGACTTCCATCTACCTGCTGCTGATCAACCTGATCGGCCTGGGGCTTGGTCCCTTCCTCGTGGCCTTTTTCACGGACTTCGTCTTCCATGACGAAAAGCTCGTGGGCCTGTCGCTGGGCCTGGTGTCCGCCCTGGCCGCGCTGCTGTCCGTGCTGTGCCTGGCCAGCGCCATCGGCCCCTACCGCCGCCTGGTCGCGGCCATGGAGGGCCGGGCATGAGCGCGCAGGCATCACATTGCTCGCATTACCAGCCGCCGCTGCAGGACATCCGCTTCGTGCAGCAGCACTGGCTGGGCGCAGAGGCCGACTGGCACCGCATGCCGGCCCATGACGCCCTGGACCAGGAGACGGCCGACATGGTGGTCGAGGCGGCCGGGCGCTTTTGCGCCGACGTGCTGGCGCCGCTCAACGGCCCTGCCGACCTGCAGGGCTGCCGACTGGAAGAGGGCAGGGTGCGCACGCCCGACGGCTTTCCCGAGGCCTATGCGGCTTTCGTGCAAGCCGGCTGGCCGGCCCTGGCCTGCGCGCCCGAGTCCGGCGGCCAGGGCCTGCCCCAGCTGCTGGATGCCGCGCTGCACGAAATGCTGGCCTCGGCCAACCATGGCTGGACCATGTACCCGGGCATCCTGCACGGCGCCTATGCCTGCCTGCACGCCCATGGCGACGCGCACCTGCGCGCTACCTACCTGCCGCACATCGTCAGCGGGCGCTGGCTGGCCACCATGTGCCTGACCGAGCCCCAGGCCGGCTCCGACCTGGGCCTGCTGCGCAGCCAGGCCCGGCCCCGGGGCGATGGCAGCTACAGCCTGGACGGCAGCAAGATCTTCATCTCGGGCGGCGACCAGGACATGAGCGAGAACATCGTGCACCTGGTGCTGGCGCGCCTGCCCGATGCTCCCGCAGGCACGCGCGGGCTGTCGCTGTTCCTGGCGCCGCGCGGTATTCCCCAGGACGGCGGCGGGTTCCTGCCCAATGCCATCCACTGCGACGGCATCGAAAAGAAGATGGGCATCAAGGGCAGCGCCACCTGCGCCATGCGCTTCGAGGGTGCGCAGGCCTGGCTGGTGGGCCAGCCCCACCAGGGCCTGGCCGCCATGTTCGTGATGATGAATTCCGCCCGCCTGCACGTGGGCCTGCAGGGCCTGGGCCATGCCGAGATGGCCTGGCAACTGGCGCGCGCCTATGCGGCCGAGCGCCGCCAGATGCGCGCCCAGCCCCGGCCCGCCGATGCGCAGGGCCCCGCCGACCCCATCGCCCTGCAGCCGGCCGTGCAGCGCATGCTGGCCGACCTGCGTGTGTGGACCGAAGGCATGCGCGCCATTGCAGGCTGGGTGGCGCACCAGCTGGACCTGGCCGAACAGGCGCCGGATGCCGCGGAGCGCGCCCAGGCCCATGCGCTGGCCTCGCTGCTCACACCCGTGGTCAAGTCCTTCTTCACCGAGCGGGGCTTTGCGCTGGCCAGCGAGGCGCTGCAGGTCTTCGGCGGCTACGGCTATGTGCACGAGTACCGCATCGAGCAGACGCTGCGCGATGCCCGCATCGCCATGATCTACGAGGGCACGAACCAGATCCAGGCGCTGGACCTGCTGCAGCGCAAGGTGGCCGCCAGCGGCGGGGCCGCGCTGGCGCCGCTGCTGGCGGCACTGCGCGAGGAGGCCGCTGCCTGCGAGGCGGCGGGCATGGAGCCCGGCCTGGCCGGCGCGCTGCGCAGCTGGAGCGATCGCACCGAAGCGCTGACGGGCGCGCTGTGCGCCCGCGCCGCAGGCGACGCCCCGTTGCTGGTGCGCTGCGCCGAGGACTATCTGCGCCTGGTCGGCACGCTGTGCATGGCCTTTGCCTGGGCGCGCGCGGCGCGCGTCAGCCAGCCGCTGGCCGATCCGGCGCTGCGCCGCTCCAAGGCGGACAGCGCGGCCTGGTTCTTCGCGCATGGGCTGCTGGATGCGGAGCACTGGCTGCGCCGCACCGAGTCCGCCGCCCGCACGCCGCTGCCGGCCGCCGTGGCCTGAGCGGGCAGCCGGGGCTTTTATGATGGAACGCCGCACCGGCCCTGAAGATCCGCAGGCGCCGGGGCGGCTTTGCCTCGGTGTGCCTTCTTCCTCTTCCAGATCCGTGTCCATGGACAGCTCCTCCGAACCCGCCGTCGATCAGTCGCGCCTGCAGCGTTTCCTGGGCTACCGCCTCACGCGTGCGGAAATCCACATCCACAAGCTGTTCGCGCGGCGCGTGGCCGAACTGGACCTCAAGCCCAGCGAGTTCTCCATCCTGGTGCTGATCCACTCCAATCCCGGCATCTACCTGCGCCAGCTGGGCGAGGCGCTGGACATCTCGCCCTCCAACCTGGTGCCGGTGGTCGAGCGCCTGGTGCAGCGCGGGCTCATCGGGCGCCAGCCCGATCCGCGCGACCGCCGGCTGCAGCAGCTGCACATGACGGCCGAAGGCAGCGCGCTGCAGGCGCGGGCCGAGGGCGTGGTGGTGCAACTGGAAGACGAGCTGGAGCAGCTGCTGACCTCCACCGAGCAGCGCCATCTGTTCGCGGCCCTGGACAAGCTCATGGCCATCCAGGAAAGCCAGCCGGGCTGAACCGCCGCGCCGCCCGCTTTCCAACCCCTGGCCGGCGCCGGCCATGCGGCGCTGCGGCACAATGCCGACCATGCTGATGTACCCGCAGATCGATCCCGTGGCCCTGCAGATCGGGCCCCTCGCCGTGCACTGGTACGGCCTGACCTATCTGGCCGCTTTCGGCCTCTTCCTCTGGCTGGGAACGCGCAGGCTGCGCCACCCGCCCTTCGTGCGCATGCAGGGCGACCGCGCCTGGACGCGCAAGGACGTGGAAGACATTCTTTTCCTGGGCGTGCTCGGCGTGGTCGTCGGCGGCCGGCTGGGCTACTGCCTGTTCTACAAGCCGGGCTACTACCTGAGCCACCCGCTGGAGATCTTCTATGTCTGGCAGGGCGGCATGAGCTTTCATGGCGGCCTGGTGGGCGTGATCGCCTCCATGGTCTGGTTCGCGCGCTCGCGGGCCCGCTCCTGGCTGGAGGTGGCCGACTTCGTCGCGCCCTGCGTGCCCACGGGCCTGGCGGCCGGCCGCGTCGGCAACTTCATCAACGGGGAACTGTGGGGCCGCTTCGCCAGCCCCGAGCTGCCCTGGGCCATGGTCTTCCCGCAAAGCGGCTCCATGCTGCCGCGCCACCCCTCGCAGGTCTACCAGTTCCTGCTGGAAGGCCTGCTGCTGTTCGTGCTGCTGTGGCTGTATGCGCGCAAGGAGCACAAGCCGGGCCAGGTGGCGGCGGTCTTCCTCGTCGGCTACGGCGCCTTCCGATTCATTGCCGAGTACTTCCGCGAGCCCGATGACTTCCTGGGCCTGCTGTCGCTGGGCATGAGCATGGGCCAGTGGCTGTGCGTGCCCATGGTGATCGGCGGCATCGCCATGTGGTTCTGGGCCGCGGGGCGCCCGGCCTATCCAGCCCAGGCGGGCAAGCCGGCCTGAGGCCGGCGGTACGCACGGATACGAAGCGGGCCTGGTGCCCGCTTTTTTTGTGCAAGGTTGGCGCGAGAGGGGACAGGGGCATGCATGGGGATAGCCCGAAGACAAGAACGCGACATCGGCGTACACGGTCTGCCGTGCAGACTCTCATAATGTGAGCAGCAAAAGATTGTCATTGGCCGATTGGCGGCATGACAGTCCCGTGACCGCTTGACATGGAGGAACTTCTGAATGGGTCTGGCTACTGACTGGATTGCCCGCAATGTGTCCCGCTTTCGCAGCACCGATGCGGCTGCGCCTGCAACAAAGTCCGAGGGCGAGGCAGCCAAGGGACCCGCGCCGCGCGGCACGGCCCAGCGCCTGCAGGCCACCCTGCGGCGCGGCCAGGAAGTGCTGTCCCCGCGCGAGCTGCGCAAGCTCATGGAAGACCTGCAGGCTGCCGCCGACGCCGGCCTGAGCGATGTCGAGGGCGGCCGCCATGCGCAACTGCTCATGGACTGGTACGCCCAGGCCGAGCTGCCCGCGCACAAGGATTTCTGGGCGCTGATCGTCGAGCAGTTCGGCCCCGATACCGAAGCCCTGATGGCCGCGCGCAAGCGCTATGACACGGCGGCCAGCGATGCCGAGCGCGGCCAGGCCGAGATGGACCTGCGCCGCGCGCTGATGTCGCCGCGCACGCGGCTGCTGCAGCGCTTTGCCCAGCCCCAGGGCGGCATGGGCTTTCTGGTGGACCTGCGCGCCGAACTGCTGGCCCTGCCCAAGGCGGAGCAGCAGCGCTTTTCCGCGCTGGACGCCGAGCTGGAGCATCTGTTTGCCAACTGGTTCGACGTGGCCCTGCTGGAGCTGCGCCGCCTGAGCTGGGACTCGCCGGCCTCGCTGATCGAAAAGCTCATCCAGTACGAGGCCGTGCACGACATCCGCAGCTGGGCCGACCTCAAGAACCGCCTTGACAGCGACCGGCGCTGCTACGGGTTCTTCCACCCGCGCATGCCCACCGTGCCGCTGATCTTCGTGGAGGTGGCGCTGGTGGACCGGATGTCCGACAGCATTGCCCCGCTGCTGGACGAGACGGCTGCGGCCGCCGACCTGGGCCGCGCCACCACGGCCATCTTCTACTCCATCAGCAACACCCAGGCCGGCCTGCGCGGCGTGAGCTTCGGCGACTCGCTGATCAAGCATGTGGTGGAGACGCTGACGGGCGAGTTCCCCCGGCTGCGCCATTTCGCCACGCTGTCTCCCATTCCGGGCCTGCGTGCCTGGATCGCCAAGCACGGCGATGCCATCCTGGAGAAGATGGACGAGCGCCAGCGCAAGGCCTTCGAGCTCAAGGCCGGCGGCATGGGCGCCGAGCACCTGCTGGCGGCGCTGGATGCGCCGCAGGATCTCAAGCCCGACGCACCCGTGCGCCGCGCCCTGCTGTTCTGCGCCGCCCACTATCTTGGGCGCGAGACGGCCAAGGGCCGGCCGCTGGACCCGGTGGCGCGCTTTCACCTGGGCAACGGCGCGCGCGTGGAGCGGCTCAACTGGGCGGCCGACCTGTCGGCCAAGGGACTCAAGCAGTCGCTGGGGCTGATGGTCAACTACCTCTACGACCTCAAGCGCCTGGACAAGCATCGCGGCCTGCTGGCGCAGGGCCGCATACCGGTGTCCTCGGACATCGAAGCCCTGTGCAAATGAAAAGGGGCGCGGCGCAGGCCGTGCCCCTTTTCTTGCACAGGGACTGCTGCGCCTGACAACGAAGACAGCCTCAAAGAGGCGACAAGGAGACAAGTCATGCAAGCTTCCCACCCCACGGGGCGGCGCGCGGTGTTGCGCGCAGCCGGGGCCTCGATGGCCGCGCTGGCCCTGCCCATGGCAGCCCGCGCGGCGGCGGACTGGCCGTCCAAACCCGTGAACCTGGTCGTGCCGTTTCCGGCCGGCGGGGGCACCGATGCCTTTGCCCGGCCGTTCTCGGCCCAGTTCGCCAAGAGCGCGGGCAAGACCCTGGTGATCGACAACCGCGGCGGCGCAGGCGGCACCCTGGGCGCCAGCTACGCGGCCAAGCTGGCGCCGGACGGCTACAACTTCTTCATGGGCGGCACCCACCATGTGATTGCGCCGTCCATGTACCCGCGCCTGGACTATGACCTGGAGCGCGACTTCATCCCACTGGCCCTGCTGGCCAGCGTGCCCCAGGTGCTGGTGGTCAACCCGCGCAACGTGCCGCACAAGACCGTGCAGGAGCTGCTGTCCGACCTGCGCAAGCGGCCGGGCAAGCTCAACTACGCCTCGGCGGGCGCGGGCACCTCGCACCACCTGGCCGGCGAGCTGTTCAAGCTGCAGACCAATACCTTCATCACCCACATTCCCTATCGGGGCGCGGGCCCGGCGCTGCAGGACCTGATCGCCGGCAATGTGGACATGATGTTCGACGGCCTGGGCTCGTCGGCCCAGCACATCAAGAGCGGTCGCATCCGCGCGCTGATGGTCTCGGGGGACAAGCGCAACCCCGCCTTCCCCGACGTGCCCTGCGCGGCCGAGTCCGGCCTGCCCGACTACACGGTCACGACCTGGTACGGCCTGTGGGCGCCCAAGGGCACGCCGCAGGCCGTGCAGGCCCAGGTCATCGACCAGGTGCAGCGCATAGGCTCGGCCGAAGAGATCAAGTCCATCTGGGCGCGCAACGGCGCCGACTACGGCGGCATGAACCAGCAGCAGTTCGCGGCCATGGTGCATGGCGAGATCGCGCGCTGGGCGCAGGTGGTCAAGGCGTCGGGCGCCAAGCTGGAGTAGCGGACGAGGGGCCGCTCAGGGCAGGGGCAGGGCGGCGGCATGCGCGTGCATGTCACCACCCTGTCACGGGCCTTGGCTACGGTCCATCCCTTCTGAGATCCATCCTGGGAGGGAATATGAACAAGGCAGACAAGGTCCGCTCGCCCGCATCCGTGCTGCTCGCGCTGGTCCTGGCTTTCGGCACGGCCACGGGCCTGGCAGGCTGCGGCGGCAGCGACGACGGCCCCGAGACCATCGGCTCGCTGCGGCTGATCGGCGACTACAGCATCAAGACCAAGACACTGTTCGACGGCGTGGAGTTCGGCGGCATCTCCGGCCTGGACCGCGCGCCCGATGGCAGCTACTGGGCCATCTCCGATGAGCGCGGCGGCGAGCGTGGCACGCCGCGCTTCTACAACCTGGGCATTCAGTTCGATGACAAGGCCATCCAGGCCGTGACCATCCGCAAGATGGTCACGCTCAAGGGCCGCGACGGCCAGCCGCTGCCCGGCACACGCCGCACCGTGGACCCCGAAGGCATCCGCGTGGCGCCCAACGGCAACCTCTACGTGTCCAGCGAGGGCAACTTCAGCACCGACCCCGCCAGCCTGTTCCAGCCCTTTGTGCGCGAGATCAGGGTCGACGGCAGCTTCGTGCGCGACTTCGAGACGCCTGCAGCCTTCAACTATGTGGACAACACCACCAGCGGAGGGCGCAACAACAAGCTGTTCGAGGCCCTGGCCGTCACGCCCGACGGCAGCGTGTTCACGGCCAACGAGGATGCGCTGGTGGAAGACGGCCCCCTCACCACGCTGGCGGCGGGCAGCGTCATCCGCGTCCTCAAGCTCGATCCGGCCACGGGCAAGTCGGGCGCGCAGTATGCCTACGCATTGCCGAAGATTCCCCTGGACAAGGCCGCCAGCGGCAGCTTTCCGCCGGACAACGGCCTGCCCGAGCTGCTGGCGGTCTCCAACAACGAGTTCATCGCCATCGAGCGCGCCTTTGCCGATGGCGTGGGCAACACCATCCGCCTGACGCGCGCCACCATCGAGCCGGACACCACCGACGTGCGCAGCTTCAAGAGCCTGGTGGGCGCCAGCTACAAGCCCATGAAGCGCGAGCTGCTGCTGGAAATGCCCGTGACCTACCAGGGCGTCAAGCTCGACAACATCGAAGGCATCTCCTGGGGTCCGCGCCTGGCCAACGGCAACCGCACCCTGGTGCTGGTGGCCGACAACAACTTCGCGGACAACCAGGTCACGCAGTTCCTGGCCTTTGAAGTGCGGCCCTGAGCCCTCTTCGGGCTACCTTGACTTGCGCGGGCGTTCGTAGCCCGCCTGCGCGGGCGCGCCCAGCACCATGTCGGTGAAGGCGCTGCCGCCTGCGCAGATGTGCTGGCGCATGGCCTCGGCGGCCACCTCCGCCTGGCCTGCACAGATGGCGGCCACCACGGTGGCGTGCTCCTGCTGCGAGCGCGCAAGCCGGCCGGGCTTCTCGAACATGCGGCCCCGGTAGGGCGTGATGCGCAGCCGCAGCAGCCGCGTCTGCTCCACGATGAAGTCGTTGCCGCTGGCCTCGTATATCAGTTCGTGCAGCTGCATGTTGGCCTGCACATAGCCCTCGGCATCCTGCGCCTGGGCGCAGGCGGCGGTGTGCGCCAGCGCCGCCTGCAGCCGCTCGCGCAGCTGCGCATGGATGCGCGTGGCAGCCAGCCGGGCCAGCACACCTTCCAGCTCGGCCAGGCCTTCCATCATGGCCACCAGCTCGCGCGCATCCAGCCGCCGCACATAGATGCCCGAGCGCGGAACGATCTCCACCAGCCCCTTGGCCACCAGCAGCAGCAGCGCCTCGCGCACGGGGGTGCGCGAGGCGCCGAAGCGTTCGCACAGGGCCGGCTCTGTCTCTTATACACATCTGACGCTGCCGACGAAATGCGAACAGTGTAGGTCTCGGGGGTGGGGGGGGG
>NZ_JAELTK010000265.1:0-318 GCF_016428765.1 Delftia sp. ASV31 | reverse complement strand
CCCCCCCCCCCCCCCCCCCCCCCCCCCCCCCCCCCCCCCCCCCCCCCCCCCCCCCCCCCCCCCCCCCCCCCCCCCCCCCCCCCCCCCCCCCCCCCCCCCCCCCCCCCTTTTTAATGATACGGCGACCCCCGAGATCTACACTGTTCGCATTTCGTCGGCAGCGTCAGATGTGTATAAGAGACAGGGCCTGGACCGTGCTGCGCGGCGGGCAGGTGACCGGCGTGTGCAACCCGGCCGTGGAGAGCAATGCCTCGCTGTCGCGGCTGATGATCGGCTCGGAGCCGCCCGAGCTCACGCACCGCGAATCCCAGGTCGGCG
>NZ_JAELTK010000264.1:0-318 GCF_016428765.1 Delftia sp. ASV31 | reverse complement strand
CCCCCCCCCCCCCCCCCCCCCCCCCCCCCCCCCCCCCCCCCCCCCCCCCCCCCCCCCCCCCCCCCCCCCCCCCCCCCCCCCCCCCCCCCCCCCCCCCCCCCCCCCCCCCCCCCCCCTTTTTAATGACACGGCGACCACCGAGATCTACACTGTTCGCATTTCGTCGGCAGCGTCAGATGTGTATAAGAGACAGGTCGTCGGCGGCCCAGGCATCGCCTGCCAGCAGCCGCGCATAGCGGCGCAGGCCGGGCAGGTGCTCCAGGATCTGGCTGCGGTCCATGGGCAGGTCCGAAGGCGGATGCGGCTGGAATCAGGGGC
>NZ_JAELTK010000263.1:0-319 GCF_016428765.1 Delftia sp. ASV31 | reverse complement strand
GTGGGCCCTGATGCGCGACCCGGACCTGAACCTTGGCGAGATGTTCATGCAGCAGCGCCTGGCGGTGGAGCGGGGCAGCATCTACGACGTGCTGGAGCTCGTGCTGCGCAACGCGCGCAACCTGCCCTGTCTCTTATACACATCTGACGCTGCCGACGAAATGCGAACAGTGTAGATCTCGGTGGTCGCCGGATCATTAAAAAAAGGGGGGGGGGGGGGGGGGGGGGGGGGGGGGGGGGGGGGGGGGGGGGGGGGGGGGGGGGGGGGGGGGGGGGGGGGGGGGGGGGGGGGGGGGGGGGGGGGGGGGGGGGGGGGGGGG
>NZ_JAELTK010000262.1:0-319 GCF_016428765.1 Delftia sp. ASV31 | reverse complement strand
CCCCCCCCCCCCCCCCCCCCCCCCCCCCCCCCCCCCCCCCCCCCCCCCCCCCCCCCCCCCCCCCCCCCCCCCCCCCCCCCCCCCCCCCCCCCCCCCCCCCCCCCCCCCCCCCCCCCTTCTTAATGATCCGGCGACCACCGAGATCTACACTGTTCGCATTTCGTCGGCAGCGTCAGATGTGTATAAGAGACAGGAGCTGAGGGTGTCGGTCTGCGCATTCACGCCCGCGCCCACCGTCCAGCGGCCCAGCTCGCCCGGCAGGCGGTAGCTGCCCCACAGGCGCAGCATGTGCCGGGGCGTCCAGGTGTTGAAGATCTGG
>NZ_JAELTK010000261.1:0-319 GCF_016428765.1 Delftia sp. ASV31 | reverse complement strand
CCCCCCCCCCCCCCCCCCCCCCCCCCCCCCCCCCCCCCCCCCCCCCCCCCCCCCCCCCCCCCCCCCCCCCCCCCCCCCCCCCCCCCCCCCCCCCCCCCCCCCCCCCCCCCCCCCCCCTTTTAATCATCCGCCGACCACCGAGATCTACACTGTTCGCATTTCGTCGGCAGCGTCAGATGTGTATAAGAGACAGCCGCTGCACCCGGCCACGGGGCGGCGGCGCCTTGCCGTGCGCGCTCGTTCCGGGAAATGAACACGGCGCGCAAGGCACTTCAAAAGCAAAAGGCAAAAAGCAAAAGGAGACTTGCGATGTGGCTGG
>NZ_JAELTK010000260.1:0-319 GCF_016428765.1 Delftia sp. ASV31 | reverse complement strand
CCCCCCCCCCCCCCCCCCCCCCCCCCCCCCCCCCCCCCCCCCCCCCCCCCCCCCCCCCCCCCCCCCCCCCCCCCCCCCCCCCCCCCCCCCCCCCCCCCCCCCCCCCCCCCCCCCCTTTTTTAATGACCCGGCGACCACCGAGATCTACACTGTTCGCATTTCGTCGGCAGCGTCAGATGTGTATAAGAGACAGCAGCTATATCGTGCGCGGCCTGGGCAACCCGGAGAGCTTCGAGAGCTGCAGCCACGGCGCGGGCCGCGTGATGAGCCGCACCAAGGCCAAGAAGATGTTCAGCGTGGAGGACCACATCAAGGCCAC
>NZ_JAELTK010000034.1:0-60178 GCF_016428765.1 Delftia sp. ASV31 | reverse complement strand
GTCGATCTGGTCGTAAGCCTTGGCTTCGCCGCCGAACTTCTTGGACAGAACGGTAGCGATAGCAGCCGTCAGGGTCGTCTTGCCGTGGTCCACGTGACCGATGGTGCCAACGTTGACGTGCGGCTTGTTCCGCTGGAATTTTTCTTTTGCCATGATTTCTCCGAAAGAGCAAAACCTGTGTGATGTTTAAGGTCTGCACCCCATTGCTTGGTCGCCCCGCACAGGTGACAGGGCGGCATGGGATCGCAGACCGGCAAAAATCGCAGCATCCCAGAGCCAAAGGCGCCGGGATGCTGCGATTCAAAAGCCTTCAATTATACAAAAAAGCTTACTTCGCGCGAGCAGCAACGATGGCTTCAGCCACGTTGCGGGGAGCTTCGGCGTAGTGCTTGAACTCCATCGTGTACGTAGCGCGGCCTTGCGTCTGCGAACGCAGCGACGTGGCGTAGCCGAACATTTCCGACAGAGGCACTTCGGCCTTGATGGACTTGCCGCCGCCGGCCATGTCGTCCATGCCCTGCACCATGCCGCGACGCGAGGACAGATCGCCCATCACGGTACCGGCGTAGTCTTCAGGCGTCTCGACTTCCACGGCCATCATGGGTTCCAGGATGACGGGGCTGGCCTTGCGGGCACCTTCCTTGAAGCCGAAGATGGCAGCCATCTTGAAGGCCATTTCGTTCGAGTCCACATCGTGGTACGAGCCGAAGGTCAGGCGCACCTTGACGTCCACCACGGGGTAGCCAGCCAGCACGCCGGAAGTCAGCGCTTCGATCACGCCCTTCTCGACTGCGGGGATGTATTCGCGAGGAACCACACCACCCTTGATTTCGTCGACGAACTCGAAGCCCTTGCCTGCTTCCTGGGGTTCCAGGGTCAGCACGACGTGGCCGTACTGGCCCTTACCACCGGACTGGCGAACGAACTTGCCGTCCACATCGGTGACCTTCTGGCGAATGGTTTCGCGGTAGGCAACCTGGGGCTTGCCCACGTTGGCTTCCACGTTGAATTCGCGCTTCATGCGGTCAACGATGATTTCCAGGTGCAGCTCGCCCATGCCGGCGATGATGGTCTGGCCCGATTCTTCGTCGGTGCGCACGCGGAACGACGGATCTTCAGCAGCCAGGCGCGACAGGGCGATGCCCATCTTTTCCTGGTCGGCCTTGGACTTGGGCTCCACGGCCTGTGCAATCACGGGCTCGGGGAAGACCATGCGTTCCAGCACGATGGGAGCTTCAACAGCGCACAGCGTTTCGCCGGTCGTCACGTCCTTCAGACCCACGCAGGCAGCGATATCGCCGGCGCGGATTTCTTCGACTTCCACGCGCTCGTTGGCCATCATCTGCACGATACGGCCGATACGCTCCTTCTTGCCCTTGACCGAGTTGAACACGGTGTCGCCCTTGGTCAGGACGCCCGAGTACACGCGCACGAAGGTCAGCTGACCGACGAACGGGTCGGTCATCAGCTTGAAGGCCAGGGCCGAGAACTTTTCGCCGTCGTCGGCCTTGCGGCTGAGCTTGGTTTCTTCGTTTTCGGGATCGGTGCCGGTGACGTCAGGGATGTCCACGGGCGCGGGCAGGTAGTCGATCACGGCGTCCAGCATGCGCTGCACACCCTTGTTCTTGAAGGCAGTGCCGCACAGCATGGGCTGGATTTCGGTAGCCAGCGTACGAGCGCGCAGGCCAGCCTTCACTTCCTCTTCGGACAGAGTACCTTCTTCCAGGTACTTGTTCATCAGCTCTTCGCTGGCTTCAGCGGCGGCTTCCACGAGGTTTTCGCGCCACTTGTTGGCGGTCTCCACCAGCTCGGCGGGGATCTCGTGGTATTCGAACTTCATGCCTTGCGAAGCTTCGTCCCAGATGATGGCCTTCATCTTGACGAGGTCGACCACGCCCTTGAAGTTTTCTTCGGCGCCGATCGGGATCACGACGGGCACGGGGTTGGCCTTCAGGCGCAGCTTCATCTGGTCCACGACCTTGAAGAAGTTGGCACCGGTACGGTCCATCTTGTTGACGAAGGCCAGACGGGGCACCTTGTACTTGTTGGCCTGGCGCCAGACGGTTTCCGACTGGGGCTGCACGCCGCCGACGGCGCAGTAGACCATGCAGGCGCCATCCAGCACGCGCATGGAACGCTCCACCTCAATGGTGAAGTCCACGTGGCCGGGGGTGTCGATGATGTTGAAGCGGTGCTCGGGGTAGGACAGGTCCATGCCCTTCCAGAAGCAGGTCACTGCAGCGGAAGTGATGGTGATGCCGCGCTCTTGCTCTTGCTCCATCCAGTCGGTCGTAGCAGCGCCGTCGTGCACTTCGCCCAGCTTGTGGGTCACACCGGTATAGAACAGGATACGTTCCGTGGTGGTGGTTTTGCCTGCGTCGATGTGGGCGGAGATACCGATGTTGCGGTAGCGCTCGATGGGGGTCTTGCGAGCCATGATGGATCCTTGATCGTATGGAGGGAGTCTCTGCCCGTTCCAGCCTCATGGTGCAGACGGACAGCAGTCTTATCTGGGGATGCTCCTAATCGAGACAAGGCCGCAGGCAAAAATGCATGCGGCCTGTCTGATCGGGAGCGAAGTGCTCTTAGAAGCGGAAGTGGCTGAATGCCTTGTTGGCTTCGGCCATGCGGTGAACTTCGTCACGGCGCTTCATGGCACCGCCACGGCCTTCGGTGGCCTCGAGCAGTTCGTTGGCCAGGCGCTGGGCCATGGACTTCTCGCCGCGCTTGCGGGCGGCTTCCTTCAGCCAACGCATGGACAGGGCCAGGCGACGCACGGGGCGCACTTCGACGGGCACTTGGTAGTTGGCACCGCCAACACGGCGGGACTTCACTTCGACCATGGGCTTGACGTTGTTGATGGCAACAACGAAGGCTTCCAGCGGGTCTTTGTCAGGGTGCTTCTTTTGAATCAGGTCCAGGGCACCGTAGATGATGCGTTCTGCGACCGCCTTCTTGCCGCCTTCCATGATCACGTTCATGAACTTGGACAGCTCGACATTGCCGAACTTGGGATCCGGCAGGATTTCACGTTTGGGGACTTCGCGACGACGTGGCATTTTTTACCTCTATCTTGCTTCAGTTGGCATCTTTTCAGACACCGCGAGAGTCAACAGGACTCCCACTTACTCGACCCGCGCAAAACACTTGCGTTTGGGGTCACTACGCTGAATCTCGCGCCACGCGGGATACAGCACCTTCCTCGAAAAAACGCAGGGCTTACTTGGCCTTGGGCTTCTTCGCGCCGTACTTGGAACGGGATTGCTTGCGGTCCTTGACGCCTTGCAGGTCAAGGGAGCCACGCACGATGTGGTAACGCACACCGGGCAAGTCCTTCACACGGCCGCCGCGCACCAGAACAACGCTGTGCTCTTGCAGGTTGTGGCCTTCACCACCGATGTAGGAGATGACCTCGAAGCCGTTGGTCAGGCGCACCTTGGCAACCTTACGCAGAGCGGAGTTAGGCTTCTTAGGCGTCGTGGTGTACACACGGGTGCACACGCCGCGGCGCTGAGGGCAGTTTTCCATAGCAGGGCTCTTGGATTTGACAACTTCGACCGTGCGGCCCTGACGCACGAGTTGGTTAATGGTTGGCATTAATAAACGTCCCTAAACGTGAATTGCTTGCGAAAAGCGAAAACGTGAATCCCTTCGGAAATTCCGAAAAGCCCTCGACTGTACCAGCTTGCGGGAGATCGCACAACTGCACCCTCTCCAAGCCAGTACGCGAGGGCCTGCGCGACAGGCGCGGGGCTTACTTGATCCAGAGGCGGATCGCATCCCAGGCACGGCCGAAGAAGCCAGCCTGCTCCACGCCTTCCAGCGCCACCAGGGGCACTTCGGCCACGGTGTCGGCACCCATCTTGACCTTGAGCGTGCCCATGGCCTGGCCCTTGGTGAACGGGGCGATCAGCGGGTCCTGGCGCACGACTTCGGTGCTCAGCTTGCCGCCGCTGCCGGCCGGCACGGTGACCACGATGGGCGTGGTGCGGCCGATCTTGACGGTGTTCGCCTTGCCCTTCCAGACTTCGGGCGTGGCCACGGCCTGCTCGGCATCGAACAGCTTGACCGAATCGAAGGCCGCATAGCCCCAGTTCAGCAGCTTCTGGCTTTCATTGGCACGCGCGTTCTCGCTGGCCGCGCCCAGCACGATGGAGATCAGGCGGCGGCTGCCCACGTTGGGCAGGTCGCGCTTGGCGGTGGCCACCAGGCAGTAGCCGGCGGCGGCCGTGTGACCGGTCTTGAGGCCATCGACGGTCGGGTCGCGGAACAGCAGCGAATTGCGGTTGGTGCCGTTGGAGGCCGGCGTGCCCGGATAGAAGTACTTCTTGGTCGAGTAGTAGTGCATGTACTCGGGGAAGTCCTGCATCAGGCGCTGGGCAAGGATGGACAGGTCGCGCGCCGTGGTCAGGTGGCCGGGCTCGGTCAGGCCTTCGGGGTTCTTGTAGCTGGTGTTCTTCATGCCCAGCGCCTTGGCCTGCTCGTTCATGAGCCGCACGAAGTTCTCGGCCGAGCCGCCCACGCCTTCGGCCAGGGCCATGGTGGCGTCGTTGCCGGACTGCACGATCATGCCCTTGATCAGGTCATCGACCGGCACCTGCATCTTGGGGTCGATGAACATGCGCGAGCCGGGCATCTTCCAGGCGCGCTCGCTCACGGGCAGGCGCTGCTCCAGCGTGATCTTCTTGGCGCGCAGCGCGTCGAAGACCAGGTAGCCGGTCATCAGCTTGGTCAGCGAGGCCTGCTCGATGGGCGCATCGATGTCCTTGGCGCCCAGCACCTGGTTGGCGGTGACATCGACCAGCAGATAGTTGCGCGCCGCGATTTCGGGCGGCTGGGGCGGGGTGATCTGCGCCAGCGCCAGGGCCGGCGCCATGGCGGCCGCCAGTGCCAGGACTCGCAGCGTGGAGGAAAGTGGCTTCATGAGGAAAACTCTCGCTAAAGGGCAGGGAATGCAGGAAAGGCGAAAACATGCCCGCCCTATGGGGCAGGCCTGTTGAGCAGCGGCGCGTGCCGCTAGGGGAGTGAGCGCAAATGGCGGACCACGAGGCTTTTGAGCAGCGGCAATTGTCCGTGAAAGAAATGACCGCCCCCGGGCACGACGGTAACAGGCAGTATCTGCGGGCGCGCCCAGTCCATGACGGCAGACAGAGGCACCGTGTCATCGGCTTCGCCGTGCACCACCAGGGTCCGGTCATGGGCTTCGGGCGGGACAGGCGCCACGGTGAAACGGCTGGCCGCCGTTCCCACCAGCACCGCCTTTTCCACCCGGCCCTCGCTCCAGAGCCCCGCCAGCACATGGCTGGTGACGAAGGCTCCGAAGGAGAAGCCGGCCAGCGCGATCGGTCCTTCGGGGGCGACCTGGCGGACCACGGACAGCATGTCCTGGGCCTCGCCGACGCCTGCGTCGTGCTCGCCGGCACTGGCGCCCACGCCGCGGAAGTTGAATCGCACGGCCGTGTAGCCGCACTGCACGAAGGCACGCGCCAGGGTCTGCACCACCTTGTTGTCCATGGTGCCGCCGAACAGCGGATGGGGGTGGGCGATGATGGCCACGCCGCGCGGCGGTACATCGGCGGCCGGCGCATCGCGCAGGGCCTCCACGGCCCCGGCAAGGCCGGTCAAGGTCAAACGTTCGGTCTGCGCATTCACAATCGCTATCCTAGTAGTAGCAGCCAATCCAAGCTGACAAAGCACTGATGCCCGGAAAGGCCCAAAGTTCCAGCCGGTGCTCAGCGCCCCACGTCGGGCGGCAGCAGCAGGCGCTCCACGGGCTGGCCGTTCTTGAGGTGGGACTCGACGATCTCGTCGATGTCGGATTCGTCCACGAAGGTGTACCAGGTGCCTTCGGGGTAGACCACGGCCACGGGACCGCCCGCGCAGCGGTCCAGGCAGCCGGCCTTGTTCACGCGCACCTGCCCCTTGCCGGCCAGGCCCAGCTGCTTGACCTGCTTCTTGCAGTGGTCAAAGCCCGCCTTGGCGCCGTGCAGCGCACAGCAGTCCTCGCCGTTGGGCCTCTCGTTGAGGCAAAAGAAGATGTGGCGCGCATAGTAGTTGCCTGCGCCTTGCTGGCCGCTGTCGGCCCCGGGACGTGGGTGTTCGCTCATGGAGCGGATTCTAGGCCTGCGGCACTGCCGGCGCCGGGGGCGGCGGCGGTGCCGCATCGCGGCGCGCCAGCCTGAGCAGCACATAGACCAGGGTCGCATAGGGCCACAGCCAGCCCAGCCACTGGCCCAGCCCGTAGAAGCGGATGAAGCGGCCCTGCTCCCAGGCCTGCAGCGTTTCCGAGAAATAGGCGCTGGTGGGCGCCTGATTCAGGATGCTCAATTGCAGCACCAGCACCAGCAGCAAGAGGGCCGCACAGGCCCGGCGCGGCAGCGGCATGGCCACCATGGCCAGGCCCAGGCCACCCCACACGCCCATGCGCACCGGCAGGTCCACCCACTCCCAGGCATGGGCCGGCCCCCAGCTCAGCGCGGCCGACAGTGCCGAGACACCGATGCCGATCACCACCGCAGAGCCCGCCAGTATGGCGCGCCGGCCCATGTGGCGCATCACGCAGTAGGCCAGCAGACAGGGCACCCACAGGCCCAGCATCACGCACAGCATCTCGGTCACGGGCGACAGCGGCGTAAGGGCCGACTCGCGCAGCGGCAGCCACATGAGGAAGGGCGTGCCTTCGAGCAGATCCAGCAGTCCCTGCTCCAGCCGCTCCAGCACCTGGCCCAGGCCAAAGGGGACGGCGGCGGGAAAGAGCAACGCCCAGGGCCACAGCGCCAGCAGAACCATGGCGCCGCCGCCGTCCTCGCCCAGCCAGTGGGTGCGAAAGGCGCTCCAGCGCGCCAGCGCGCCCAGCCGCTCCAGCAGCAGCGCCACCAGCGCCCCCAGCAGGGTGCCGCCCGCATTGAGCACCAGGTCCAGGTTGGAGGGAACGCGCCGCGGCAGGTAGATCTGCAGGAACTCCATGGACAGCGACAGCAGCGTGCCGGCCAGCGCCGCCAGCGGCACGGCCGCGCGCGGGCTGCCGCTGCGCACCAGGGCCAGCGCCAGGAAAAAGCCCAGCGGCGCGTAGCCGACGATATTGATGTTGACGTCGAACCAGGTCCAGTACGGCGGCGGGATCTTTGCCGTCAGGAAGACCAGCGGATCAATGCCCTGGGCACGCCAGCCATCGAAAGGAAACAGGCTGGCGAAAACGATGAGCACCGCATAGACCAGCGCCAGCGGCCAGGCCGAAGTCTTTTGCACCACGCCCTGCCTCCCTCTTCGTTGGATCGGTTTCTCAGAAAGGTTTGACGACCACCAGGATGACGATGGCCACCAGCAGCAGCACCGGCACCTCGTTGAAGAAGCGGAACCAGCGGTGGCTGTGCTGGTCCCGGTTGTCGATCAGCTTGCGCAGCAGGCGCGCGCAGGCGTGGTGGTAGCCGATGACCAGCAGCACGCCGGCCAGCTTGGCATGCATCCAGCCGTTGCCCGGCCCCTTGCCGATGCCATAGCCCAGGTACAGCCACAGGCCCAGGCCCAGTGCGGGCACGGCCAGCAGCGTGGTGAAGCGCAGCAGCTTGCGTGCCATCAGCAGCAGGCGCTCGCGCTCGGCCACCGAGCCGGGCGTGACCATGGCCACGTTGACGAAGATGCGAGGCAGATAGAACAGGCCCGCGAACCAGCTTGCCACGAAAACGATATGAAAGGCTTTGACCCACAGCATGCGGGCAGTGTACGTGCGTACAGGGGTGCGCCAGGCTGCGCAGGCGCAAAAGCCGAGTCCCGCGTGCCGGCGTCGTCGCCAGGGTTGCGGGGCCTGCGGCGGGAATGGGGCACAATTTTCGGCATGCATCTGTCCAGCCCCACCCCCTTCCCGCACAACCGCCCCCGCCGCCTGCGCCGCGACGCCTTCACGCGCAATCTGGTGCGCGAGAACGTGCTCACGGCCCATGACTTCATCTACCCCGTGTTCGTGCACGAAGGCACGAACCAGCGCGAGGCCGTGCCCTCCATGCCCGGCGTGGACCGCCTGAGCCTGGACCTGCTGCTGCCCGTGGCCGAGCAGTGCGTGCAGCTGGAGATCCCGTTCCTGGCGCTGTTCCCCGCCATCGAGACCTCGCTGAAGACGCCCGACGGCAAGGAGGCGCTCAACCCCGACGGCCTGATCCCGCGCGTGGTGCGTGCGCTCAAGAAGGAATTCCCGCAACTGGGCGTGATGACCGACGTGGCCCTGGACCCCTACACCAGCCACGGCCAGGACGGCATCCTGGATGAGTCCGGCTACATCATCAATGACGAGACCGTGCAGGTGCTGGTGGGCCAGGCCCTGAACCATGCCGAGGCCGGCGTGGACATGGTGGCGCCCAGCGACATGATGGACGGCCGCATCGGCGCCATCCGCGAGGCGCTGGAGGCCCACGGCCACATTCACACGCGCATCATGGCCTACAGCGCCAAGTACGCCAGCGCCTTCTACGGCCCGTTCCGCGACGCCGTGGGCACGCGCGGCGCGCTGGGCAAGGCCGACAAGAACGTCTACCAGATGGACCCCGCCAACACCGACGAAGCCCTGCGCGAAGTCGCCCAGGACCTGGCCGAAGGCGCCGACATGGTCATGGTCAAGCCCGGCATGCCGTACCTGGACGTGGTGCGCCGCGTCAAGGACGAGTTCGGCGTGCCCACCTTTGCCTACCAGGTCAGCGGCGAGTACGCCATGCTCAAGGCCGCCGCCGCCAACGGCTGGCTGGACCATGACCAGGTGATGATGGAATCGCTGCTGGCCTTCAAGCGCGCGGGTGCCGACGGCATCCTGACCTACTTCGCCATCGACGCCGCGCGCAAGCTGCGCGGCTGAGCGCATGCAGCCGGTGACGCCGCCCGCGGGAGCCGCTCCCGCCGCCAGGAACATGCGAATCTTCCACCTGCAGCCGGGCGGCGCCACCGAGCTGGCCGCCCTGCCCGACCAGGCGCCCGCGCAGGGATTCGTCTGGATCTCCTGCACCCGCGCCACCTTGCAGGAGCGGCTGGCCGAGGTGCAGCGCACGCTGCAGCTGCTGTCGGGCCAGCAGCTGGTGGACCTGCATGTCTCGGACCTGCTCAACGCCCAGCTGCCCTCGCGCTACGACTACACCTCGCAGTACGACCTGCTGGTGTTTCGCCGCCTGGCCAGCGGGCAGGCGCGTGCTGCCGCTTCCACCGGCGTGCCGGCGGCCCCCACCGCAGCGCCTGCAGCACCCGTGAAGCGCACAGGCCCGCCCGTGCTGCGCAACATCGACACCAGCCCCGTGGGCTTTGCCATGTTCGATCAGGTGCTGCTGTCCGTGCACCCCGACGACTGCACCGTGCGCGACGCCTATGCCGCGCGGCTGCTGGCCGCCGTGCCCAATGACCCCCGCGAGGGACGGCTGAACCCCACCTCCGGCACGCGGCTGCCTGCCAGCCCGCCCGACCTCATGCTGCGCGTGGTCAACCTTATCGTGGACGGCTTCCTGGACCTGCGCCGCGAACTGTCGCGCCAGCTGGACCACTGGCAGACCGAGCTGCTGCGCCCGCGCACGCGCTTTGCCAACTGGAGCGCCCTGCTGGACGCACGCCTGGCCCTGCACGAGCTGGACGAAGTCTGCGAAGACCAGCGCGCCGCCGTGCAGGACTGGACGGACGCGCTGGAGACCTGGGCGCCGCCTGAAGATGCGGCGGCGCTGCGCGAGCTGGACCTGCTCAAGGTGCGCAGCCGCGACGTGCTGGAACACATAGAGCGCGTGGTCCACCACGTGCGGCGGCTGGAGCAAAGCACCGAGACCGTGGTGCAGATGCATTTTTCGGTGCAGAGCAACCGCACCAACGACATCATGCGCACGCTCACCGCGCTGACGGCCGTCTTCCTGCCGCTGAACCTGATTGCCGGCATCTTCGGCATGAACTTCGAATTCATCCCCCTGGTGCACAAGCAGGACGGCTTCTGGTGGGCCATGGGCTCGATGACGACGATTGCCGTGGGCCTGACCGTGTTCTTCTGGCGCAAGCGCTACATGGCGCGCACGGCGCAGGACTAGGGCCCCGCCCGCTCCAGCGGCATCCACAGCGTGAAGCGATTGCCGCCGGCCAGCGGCGCCCAGTCCAGCCGGGCCTGCAGCGCCAGCGCGCGCGTGCGCATGTTCGCCAGTCCCTTGCGGCCCTCGGTGGGTGCCTGGGCGCGGTCGAAGGGGTGGCCGTCGTCCTCCACCAGCACCTGCACGCCGGCCCGGCCTTGCAGCGGGGCCTGGGCCGTGCGCACCGTGATCTCGCGCGCGCCGCTGTGCTTGATGATGTTGGTCAGCACCTCCTGCAGGATGCGCAGCACATGCAGGGCGGCCTGCGCGTCCAGCCAGGGCAGCGCGGGCAGGTCGCTCACCTCCCAGTGCAGCCGCAGCCCCGCCCCCTCCAGGCGCGGCCCCAGCCGATAGCGCAGCCCGGCCAGCAGCGCCAGCAGGTCGCAGTCCAGCGGCTCCAGCGAATCGATGGACAGCTTCAGGTCATCGATGCACTCCTGCAGCAGCTGCACCAGGTTCACCGTGCCGGCCTGGTTGAACTCCACCACGCGCAGCGCGCTCATCAGCGAGGAGCCCACGCCGTCGTGCATCTCGCGCATCAGGCGCTGGCGCTCGTGCATCAGCGTCTGCTCGCGCTCCCCGGCCAGCAGGCGCTCATGGGCCTGGGCCAGCTCCGCCTCCTGGGCCTTGAGCCGTTCCGCCAGATGCAGGTTGGCGTTCTCTGCCACGGCCAGCGCGCCGTTGTAGCGCCGGTAGGCCACCAGCAGGAACAGCGTGAACAGCCCCAGGTACACATAGGGCGTGAGGTAGATGCTCTCTATGCTGATCAGGTAGCTCTGCAGCGCCAGGTCATGGAAGCCGATGGGAAACGACAGCAGCATCCACACCGCCAGCATGGTGCTGCCGCCATCGCGCATGCGCCAGGCGCCCGCCACGGCCATGCACAGCACCAGGATCTCCGGCGGCACCATCAGCAGCCGCAGCAGCGGCAGGATGGTCTCGTGCACCGGCCCCCACAGCGGCACCGCCACCAGCAGCACCGTGCCCACATAGCCCTGCAGCACCCGGGCCAGCCAGGGCCGGCGCCTGCGCTGCATCAGGCACAGGAAATGGAAGGCCGCCACCGTGGCGCCCATGAGGCCGGCCAGCGTCAGCCAGGAGAACCAGCCGTCCGACAGCGCCAGCCCCTCGCCGTCCACCATGAACTGCAGCGAGCCCAGCAACTGGCACAGCGACATCAGGAAGAACAGCAGGAACACCACATCCCCGCGCCGCCGCTGCAGCGTCCACAGCGCCAGCGCGAACAGGCCCAGCACCAGGTAGGAGCCCGCCGTGTAGACCACCAGATCGGCCTGGAGCAGGCTGCGCAGTCGCCAGGACAGGCGCAGCGACTCGGCCGGCCCCGCCCACAGGCTGGACAGCGCCCCGCCCACGCCCTGCTGGCTGGCCATGCGCACATGCACCTGCAGCGGCCTGCCCGGCTGCGCCAGCCCGCCCAGGTCCAGCCACACCGGCCGGTTGAAACTGTTCCATACCCGGCTGCCGCGCGTCTGCCAGGCCAGCGCCCCGTCCACATACACCGCCACCGTGCCCACCGTCTGCCAGCGCGGGATATACAGGCGCGCGCCCTGCGGCGTGGGCGCCAGGGCTTCAGGCGGCACCACAGCGCGGAACCAGCGCACCTCCGGTGGCGCCAGGGCCAGGTCGCCGCTGCCCGACACGGCCCTGTCGCCTCCATAAGGCAGGTCCACATCGCTCCACGGCGTCGATGCATCCAGCACCGCGTCGTCGGCCGACGCAAGCGCCGCAGGCGGCGCCCAGTGCGGGCTGTGCGACCGCCACAGCTGCGCCTGGCGCAGCTGCACCGCTTCGCCTGCGGCGGGGCCACGCAGCCCGAACGCCCCCGCCAGCAGCATCGCCAGCGCCACCAGCCCCGCCGAAACCAGCAAGACCCTCCCCTGCAGCAGCGGCTGCGTCATCTGCCCACCCTGGCGGCGCTCATTGCCGCCCCTCGGCCAGCCAGCCGCGCTGCAACGCCACATGCATCATCTGCGTGCGGCTGGACACCTGCAGCTTGCCGTAGATGCGCCGCACGAAGGTGCGCACCGTATGGCGCGACACGCCCAGCTGGCGCGCCACCTCGTCCAGCGTATGGCCACGCGCCACCAGGCGCAGCACCTCCAGCTCGCGCGCAGACAGCGCCTGCGCGGCGGCCTGCGGCTCGGCAGGCGGCTGCAACCCGGCCACCGCCCCGGCCCGCTGCTGGCGCAGCAGCAGCTTGCGCGCCACCATGGGATTGATGGGGCTGCCGCCCGCGTGCAGGCTGCGCACTTCCTCCAGCACCGCGTCGGCGGCCAGGTCCTTGAGCAGATAGCCCATGGCGCCGGCCTCGATGGCGGCCAGCACATGCTGCTCGTCGCCAAAGATGGTGCTGACCATCACCGCCGCCCCGGGGTGGCGGGTGCGCACGGCAGCAATCACCTCCAGGCCACTGCCGTCGGGCAGGCCCAGGTCCACCAGCATCACGTCCATGGCACCGGCCCCATCGGCCCGGCCGAGCTGGTGCAGGGCCTCCGCGCGGCTGGCTGCCGCCCAGCACAGGACCATGTCCTTCGCGGCATTGATCACGCCCACCAGGGCGTGGCGGCAGGCGGCGTCGTCCTCCACCACGGCCACGCGGATGGGTGTGGCGCCACCCGTCGCGGCGGCAGAGTAAGGGTCTGTGTGCGTGTCCATGGAGGTGGAGTGCGTGGCGAGGGCCGCATGTTCACATGGAACAAGACCGCTGTCATGTCGCCCGGATAGGCGATATGGGCGACATGGGCGGCATGGCGACCCCGCCCCCTCTCATCGGCCATGTAGCCCGAACGGGGGACATACAGAAAGCCGGACACCCCATAGATTTGCCCTCTTCAGCACATCACCGAGATGCTGTGCCTACCGAGGGGGTCCGCCATGTCCATCATCCACCCGTCTGCTGCAGCCGACGTACCACCCATGCCCACGCCGAGACCCTGGGGCCGGACATCCCTGGGCCTGACGGTCGGGTTGGCACTGGCCCTTGCCGGCGCCGCGGCCCGGGCAGCCACACTCACCGTCACCACCGCCGGCGAGATTGCAGACACCGAGCCGCTGTCTCGTGCGCAATGCTCGCCTGCCGCAGGCGACCGCAACTGCGACACCCTGCGCGATGCCATCAACCATGCCGCCGATGGCGACATCATCGTCTTCGGCGCGGCCCTGGATGGGCAGACCATCTCGCTGACCCGCTTTACCAACTGCCTGGACACCGGGCAGGCCGCCGGCGCCACCTGCCTGCCGCTGGCCAGCTGGCCCGGCTACGTCTCGCAGTTCGGCCCCAGCGCCTTCTTCATCAGCGGCAAGCGCATCACCATCGATGCCACCGCCAATGGCCTGACGCCCCAGGGCGTGAGCGTGCAGCGCCTCGGTACCGCACCTGGTTTCCGGCTGTTCGACATTGATGCGCAGGGTGGCCTGGTCCTGCGCGGCCTGACCCTGGCCGGGGGGCAGGCCACAGGCGGCTCCAGCCGCTTTGGCGGCGGCGCGCTGGGTGCGGGCGGTGCCATCTTCAATCGGGGCCAGCTCACCATCGAACGCAGCACGCTCACGCGCAATCACGCACAAGGGGGGCAAGGAGGCAGGCTTTCCTTGAACTCCTTTGCAGGTGCCGGCGTGGGCGAGGATGGGACTTTGTCCCCGGGGGGAGGGCCGAACGCTGGCGGCCCGAACGATGGCGGCCTGGGCGGTGGCAGTGGCAGCGCCAGCGGCAAGAACGGCGGCTTCGGTGGTGGCGGCGGCGGCTCCGGCGGTGGCGGATTTGGCGGTGGTGGTGGCCGTCGTGGCAGCGGTGGCGGCTTCGGCGCTGGCAACGGTGGGGGCGGCCCCTTCGACGCTGGCGGTGGCGCAGGCGGCATGGGAGGGGCCATTTTCAACAACGCAGGCACCTTGACGCTGAACCAGGTCACCCTGGCTGGCAACGGTGCACACGGCGGGCTGGGCAACAGCAGCGGCGGCGGCGCCGGCCTGGGTGGCGCCGTTTTCAACTACAACGGCGTGCTCACCATCCGTTTCTCCACCCTGGCCGGCAATACCGTGCAGGCCAATGGCGACGACAACCCGGCCGCGCAAGGCGGCGCCATCTACAGCCTGGGCGATTCCCAGGCCGCCTGCAGTGCGGGTGGCAACATCAGCTGCACCCGCAGCGGCGCCTCGCTGGAAATGCAGGCCAGCATTGCCCAGGACAGCGTGTTCGAGCCGCCCACCAAACAGCCCGCTGGCAGGGACGTGGTGCTGGACCTGCGCAATGGCGGCACCAGCGATGCCAGCGGCAGCAACAATCTGCTGGGCCTGGCGCAGGCCCTGAACAATGCCGACATCAGCGCCCTGGCCTTCACCACGGGCAACCCGCAGCTCGGCCCCCTGGCCAGCCACGGCGGCCCCACCCAGACCATGTTGAACAGCACCGGCAGCCCGGCACTGGACGGGGTGGCCTGCACGGCCGCACCCGGCACGGACCAGCGCGGCGTGGTCAGGCCCCAGGGTGCACGGTGCGACATCGGCGCCGTGGAGGCGAACGTCTTCCAGGCGGCATTGACCGTGCTGGCCAGCGGCGCGGGCGGCGTATCGGCGCAGCCCTCCCCGCCTGCGGCCACGGGTGCCGTACAGGACTGCGGCCGCCCAGGCGGCCTGTGCCAGGCCGGCTATGGCTACTTCGAAGGTGCGCCCACCCTGGTGACCCTGGCCGCCACGCCCGACGCTGGCCATGCCTTTGCCGCCTGGAGCGGCGCCTGCAGTGGAAGCACGCCCACCTGCAGCGTCACCATCGATGCAGCCAGGAGCGTGCAGGCCAGCTTCACGGCCTTCAGCGTCACGGCAAGCCTGCCCTCCGGCACCTACGGCACGGCCTACAGCCAGCCGCTGGCGCCCGTGCCCAGCGGCGGCGTGGGGCCGTTCAGCTACAGCGTGAGCGGTTTGCCCGCAGGCTTCAGCCAGGCCGCCGGCACCCTCTCGGCCCCAGCCACGCAGGCGGCAGGCAGCTACAGCTTCACGCTGACTGCCACCGATGCCAACGGCGCCACCACCGAACCCGCAGCCGTGACCGTGGTGATCGGCCCGGCGGCCACCAGCGCCCACCTGTCGGCCTCCCCCGCTGCGCCAGGCCCTGGCCAGAGCGTGACTTTCAGCGCCCAGGTCACGCTGCCTGCCGGCGCCAGCGGCACGGTGGATTTCTTGAACGGAACGCAGGTGCTGTGCGCCAGAGTTGCGGTGACTGGCGGGCAGGCCAGCTGCAGCGTGCCCCGGCTACCACCGGGCACGGCCACGGTGCAGGCGCGCTATGTGCCCGGTGATGGCAATACCTCCGGCTCGGACAGCAACACCGTGACCGTCACGACAGCCGCTGCGGCGCCCATTCCAGCGCTGGGCGCCGGGGGGCTTGCGCTGCTGGGCCTGCTGACCGCAGCGGGCGCGGCGTTGTCGCGCAGGATGGGCACTTCACGGAAAATCGGCGCTGGCACATCGCCACGCACCCCCAGGAGTTCCCCATGACCGCATCCGCAAGCCGGAGCCCGCTTTCACGCCGCAGCCTGCTGGCCGCCAGCGCAGCCACCGGCCTGGCCCTGTGCGAAAGCGCCCTGGCCGCCCCCGCCGCCCCCGGAAAAAGCACCGAAGCCGCCGTGCTCACCATCAGCGGCCCCGGCGTGCGCGGCAACCGGGGGCCGCTGGACCCGGTGGCCGACCTGCTGCTGAAAAACCATGGCCTGGCCTTCGACTCGGCCTGGACCACAGGGGCCCATGCGCTGGAGCGCCTGCCCACGGTGGAGATCACACCCCATATCGAATACGACGGCCAGCCCCACCGGCTGCGCGGCCCTCTGCTGGCCACCGTGCTGCAGGCGGCCGGAGTGGACAGCGCCGCCGCAGCGGCCAAGGGCCAATGGATCACCCTGCAGGCCATCGACGGCTACCGCGCCCAGCTGCCGCTGGCCCAGGCCCTGCAATGGAGCATGCTGCTGGCCACGCACATGGACGGCCGGCGCCTGGGCCTGGGCGGCCTGGGCCCGCAATGGGCCATGTACGACGCCGACCGCATTGCCGATCTGGCCGGCAAGCCCCTGAAGGAACGCTTTGCGCAGGCGCCCTGGGGGCTGTACCACATGGGGCTGCACGCGCAGCAGCCGCAGGGCTGACCCCAAGGCTGCGCATGGTTCCGTTTCGGCGGGGCTGTGCAGGACCTCCGCAAGGGGGTGCCGGCTCCTTTGCCCGGCCCGCCAACCTGCACAGCCCTGCCACCCGTTGGCGGCGGCAAGCTCAGCATAGCGTTGACCACATTGCAACCCGGCCTGCGGCGCGCATTTGGAGTACCATTTCGCGATCCCTTCGGGGATACGGGCTTGGCGGCCCGGAACAACGTAGGCGCAGCAGCCGCACGCCTTTTTCACGAGGCAGCGGCTTTTTCATCTTCCCGGTGCTGCGCCGGGCACGGTTCCGTTTTTGGCGGGGCTGTGCGGGACCTCCGCTAGGGGGTGCCAGTTCATGCCAAAGGAGCCGCCATGTCTGACCTCGATGCACTCAGCGGAGCACACGCCTCCCCGCCTTTCTTCTCTTCCCCGCAAGTGCCGAGGGAAGAGATCAGCCTGTACTACCCCATTTCCGAATACGAGGTCTATCGCCTCAAGGACTGCATGCACCAGATGGGCCTGGTGATCGACCTGTGCTGCATGGCCGGCCCAGACCAACAACTGAACGACCTGGGCGGGCTGATGAGCTTCCTGACCGCGCAGCAGCGCGCGCTGCGGGGCACGCTGCAAACCGTGCAGGCGCGCAAGGCGACGCCGGGGCCGGCCTGTGATCCTGACCCCGGGGGTTGATCAGGCCAGTTGCGGACACTCGCGCAGCACCGATCAGCACAGCTTGTCGCCGAGGTAATCGGGAAGGCGATGCCCGTTCATATCGGCTGCGCCTCCGCAAGCACTTGGGCCCGGAACTTCAAAGGCAGGTCTCCGGGCGTCAGCAGATCAACGCGAAGGCCGAGCAGCGATTCCAGCTCGTCCTGCAGGCCGCCCAGGTCGAACAGCGTCGCGCCCGGCAATGCATCGACCAGCAGGTCGAGGTCGCTGCCGTCCCGGTCTGTGCCATGCAGCACGGAGCCGAAGACGCGCGGGTTCGCAGTGCGGAAACGGCTGGCCATTTCACGCACTGCGCTGCGATTCATGTCGAGCACCACGGACGGTCGCATGGACATCCTTTCCTGTTGAGACTTCTGGAAAGCCTATTGCATCAGGCACCGGGTTTCAAGCAGCACTCCCGGAAATCCCGATGCCTGGATTTTCCATGCCGGGCCACGCCCGGCACGGCAGATCAGGCCAGGTGCTGGTCGAAGAAGGCCAGCGTGCGGTCGCGCGCCTGCAGGGCGCTGGCCTCGTCGTAGGCGCTGCGCTGGTCGCAGTTGAAGCCGTGGTCGGCGTCGTACAGGTGCACCTGCACATGCTTTTGCGCCTGGGCGAAGGCCTGCACGGCGTCCACAGGAATGTGCGTATCGCGCCGGCCGAAGTGGGCAATCACGGGGCACAGCGGCTCGCGACCCATCTCCAGCGGCGTGGTCATGCCGCCGCCGTAGTAGCAGGCCGCAGCCGACAGGCTGGGCAGGTTGCAGGCCGCGCGCCAGGCCCACAGGCCGCCCCAGCAAAAGCCCACGATGCCCACCTTGCCGCCGGGCACCAGCGTGGCGGCATGGGCGATGGCGGCCTCGATCTCGGGCAGCACGCCGGGCTGGGGCAGCGCCTCGGCGGCGGATTTCAGCGCCATGCCCTTGGCACGGTCGGCATCGCCGTAGCCCAGGTCCACACCGGCCTCGACACGCGTGAACAGTGACGGCGCCACGGCCATATAGCCGCGGGCAGCCAGACGGTCGGCCACGGCGCGGATATGGGCGTTGACGCCGAAGATCTCCTGCAGCACCACGACGGCGCCGCGCGCGGGCACATCGGGCCGCGCCACCCAGGCCGGCGAAGCCGTGCCATCCAACGAAGTCAACTGCACAAAACTGCCCATGTCCGTGTTCCTTTCTGTCTGAGAACCTGTTGTGATTTCCCGGTGGGCGGACGCGCCCCGCAATGCTGTAATGGCGGCGGGCCGGCCCGTGCGGCAATTCTTTCACAGGAGACATTCGATGGAACGAAAAGTCGTGCGTACCGGCAAGGGCCGGGCACAGGTGGGCGGCGGCAACCTACAGGGAATGCGATGGACCTCAAACCGCTGATCACGCTGGTGGCCATCATCAACCCGCTGGCCATCGTCCCCTTCTTCATCCACTACACCGAGGGATTCAGCACGCAGCAGCGCCAGCAGACCATTCGCACGGCGGCGCTGGCCTCGTTCTGCGTGATCGCGGCCTGCGCCATCATCGGGCTGCAGGTGCTGGACTTCTTCAACATCTCGCTGCAGAGCTTTCAGGTGGGCGGCGGCCTGCTGCTGCTGATCAGCGCGATGAACATGCTCAACGCCCGCCCTGCCGAGGAACGGCCCAACGCGCCCACGCTGGTCGCTGGCGCGGAAAAGGCCGCCATGGGCAACAGCATTGCCGTGGTGCCGCTGACGATTCCGCTGCTGACGGGGCCGGCCTCCATGTCCACCGTGGTGATCTACGCCGACCAGGCACGCACCATCTGGCAGCACCTGGCCCTGGTGGGCTATGGCGTGGTGGTGGCGCTGGTGGTGATGGTCTGTTTTTCGCTGGCCGACCCGATCGCCCGCGTGCTGGGCAAGACCGGAATCAACGTGATGACGCGGCTCATGGGCCTGATCCTCGCGGCCCTGGCCGTGGAGGTGATGGCGGGCGGGCTGGTGAAGATCTTCCCCATCCTGGCCTCGCCCGCGATCGTGCCCTGAGCGGGCTGGCTGGCCGATTGAAGGCCCGCCGGATCAGGCCGGCACGGCCCGCGCGCGGTCGGCGCTGCCGTCGCAGGCACCGCCGCAGCCCGTGATGGGCTGCTCGGGCAAGGCCTCAGGGTGCGCCAGGGAGCCCGTGGCGGGATCGAAGCCCGCACTGCGCAGATGCAGGGCCAGCGCCGCATCCATGGTCTGCGCATGGTGCACGAACCAGGCCGCCAGCTCGCCCGCCATGCTGCGGATCACGGCCAGATCACCGGCCACCGCCTTGGCCGCCCCCTCGCGCATCACCTGCAGCACCACCTTGTGCTGCAGGCTGTGGCAGTTGGTGCTGGTGAAGCGCGTGGACTGCATCCAGCGGTCTTCCTGGTCGAAATGCAACTGCGTATGCGCGATCAACTCATCCCAGCGCGTGCACAGCTGCGCATCATCGGCCGCCTCCACCTCGGCCAGCAGCAGGACGAACTCCTGATGCACCTCGTCCATGGCCGGCAACTCCAATGCCAGCGCTCCGCTCCATTCCAGCACGGCCATATGCTTCTCCTGCCTTCATCGTGAAAGCCTGCAGCTTAGGAACAGCACCGCCCAACCCGTTTGACCCACATCAGCCAACCCGAAAACAGCAAAGCCCCGCGAGCGGGGCTTGGTCAAGGCGGATAAAACTGGCGCGCCCCAACATCAGGGACGCCAAGCAAGAGCCGCCTCGCGGCGAGGGCGTCGCCCCCTCCCTCGCGTAGCGAGTAGAGAGGCGCCGTGCAACGGGGAAGCGGCGTCAGCCGCTCAGGGGGAGCTTACTGTCCAAACTTCCGCTTGGCATCAGCCACGCAGGTGTCCTTGGCAGCGCCGCTCATGGTGTCGCAACGGGCCTTGGCAGCCTTGTAGTCAGCTTCACGGGTTTCCTCGGCAGCGTCCTTGCGGGTTTCTGCCACGTTGGCAGCCTTGGCTGCGGAGTTGGCAGCGGGCTCGGCCTGGGCCTTGTTCACCTTGGCGGCTTCCACGGCGTGCACGTGGGCGGCCTTGGCATCCTTCACGCAAACATCCTTGGCGTCGCCCTTGAGGTCGTCACACTTTTCCTTGGCGATGTCGTAGTCGGCATCGGCCTTGGCGATGAGGGCCTTTTCACTGTTCTTGGGCGAGGGATTGCGGCGCGATTCCAGTTCGGCCTTGGCCACGTTTTCCTGGCCCTTGGCCTGCTTCTCGCAGACGTCCTTGGCGTTGCCCTTCAGCGGCTTGCACTGTTCCTTGGCGGCCTTGTAGTCGGCCTCGATCTGGTTCTTGGCAGCCGTGTGCTCCGCATTGGTCATGGCCATGGCGCCGGAGGCCATCAGGCCCAGGGCGACAGCGGAAAGCATATGGCGAAAGCGTTGCGGTGTTTGCATGATGGAACTCCTTGTATTTGTACTGAACCGGCCCTTGGTGCCTGCGGCGGCGGGCCATTGGTGCGTGCCCTCAGGCACGCTGGCTGTCGAGGAGCGGATGGCGGCGCCGGCCAGGGCGCCTAACCCATCCGCAGTCCACCCTCGTCAGTCTTCGAAGCGGAAGTCGGGATTGCGCTTTTGCCAGTCGGTCAGCTGCTTTTCGGCAGCGTCGCGGGCCAGGCCCTGGCGCTCCTGCAGCTTGCCCAGGAATTGCTCGCGCTTGCCGGCGATCACGTCCAGATCGTCATCGGTGAGCTTGCCCCATTGCTCACGGATCTTGCCGGTGAATTGCTTCCAGTTGCCCTTGATGCGGTCTTCATTCATGGCTTGGTCCTTTCAGTGATGTTGAAGTAGCGCCGTGCAATCAGGCCTTGTTTTTTCAAAGCCGCGATCTGCATCAGCGACGGTTCCACTGTAAAAAACCTGGGGGCTGCGCGCCGTAGTCTGGACCTAGTGTTGACGGTCGTCCCAGGGGCAGCCGAGACGGTGGGATCGGGACTACAGCCCCTGACGGACGCGCGGGAAGCACTGGGTCAGGCGCGGCCCGCCCCTGCCCTGAGTACCCGGCCTTTCCCCGTATGTCAGCGCCTGCGTCGTGGCGGTTGCGGGGTTGCAGTCCCGCCGAAGGACAGGACTGCTTCGTCATCTGACTCGCAGTGATTGTTTGAACGTAGCGCGCAGCGCGAAGAGAGTTTCACGGCGAACCCCGCGGCCGCCACGGCGCAGGTTGCCCCGCAGCGAAGCGAAGGGGTCGCGGACATTCGGGTCGCCTTCTTTGATCTGACCTTTCTTGGCGAATCAAGAAAGGGCAGTCGGCTGCCGGGCCGAGACCCGGCCTCGAAAAGCAACCACCCGGCAGGGGCGGAAAAAGCCCCACTTGCTTGCAGAGCCAATTGCCCGAGAACAAAAAACGGCCAGCGGATGCAATGCACCCACCAGCCGTTCTCAAGAGAATGGATGGGCTGGAAATCCAGCCGCCGCTCAGTGCCCCTGCTGCCCCAGCCACGCATCGATCTGCGCAATGGCCGCATCCGTGGCCTTGGCCAGGGCCTGGGCGCCGCCTGCGGCATCGCCGGAGGCGGCAGGACTGCGCACCTCGAACAGCTTCTGACCCAGCAGGCGGTCCACGGCACCGCTTTGCTCGACCAGGGTGGCGCGCAGGCGCACGACGCCGGCACTGGAGCCGGGCGCGTCGAAGACTTGGCTGAACTCTTCGATGTCCACGCGCAGCAGCGTGGGCACGGCACCCTGCAGGCGCGGCTGGGCCACGCTTTCGCTGCTGGCGAGCACGGGGCGCTGCAGGCCCAGTTGGCTGCGCAGGCGCTGCTGCAGCAGCAGTGCAGGAGGCTGGCTCCAGCGCGCCAGCTGGTAGGGGCGCAGTTCCTGGCCGTTGGCATAGGCCAGGCGGTAGAACATGGCCGTGCTGCCGTCGGACAGGGCGGGTGCCTCCACATCGGCCAGCGCCAGCGGCGTGCGAGCCTGCGGGGCTGCGGATGTGGCGGACTGCGCGGGCGCGGACAGCGGCGCCAGGCCGAAGTCATAGCGCGCGGGCTGGGCGGGGGGCTGCGGCAGGGCCGAGCAGCCGGCCAGCAGGATCAGGGCGGCGGCCAGTCCAGCGCTGGCCACGGCGGTCTTGCGAGATAGGGGCATGCGGGTTCCTTGGGTCAGGGCTGGGTGGCTGCGGACGGGGCGACGAAGCCGGGCTCGCCCGGCCCCGGACGGGCCTGGCCCGGCCCGTAGATCACGGCCTGCGGGTTGTCGCTGAAGCGGCTGGCCGCCGTGCCCATCTGGCGCGCGGCGCGCGAGACATCGTCGGCCGCGCGGTTGGCGTGCGGCACCGTGCTGCGGCCCAGCGAATCGGCCATGCGGGTCAGTGCGCGCGTGCTTTGGGCGATCTGCTCCAGCGGCCCATCCTGCGCGTTCACGCGGCGCACGGTCTGCTGCAGTTCGGAGGCCACGGCAGAGGCGCCGTTGCTGGCCTTCTCCAGCGACTGCAGGGTGTTGTGGGCGTCGGCGGCGAGCTGCGGCACCTGGGTGGACAGCGTGCGGTCCAGGTTCTGCGTGAGCTGCTGCACGCCTGCGGCAGCGGCCGCAATGTTCTCCAGCGCCTGGCTCACGCGCTTTTGGTTGTCGGTGTCCAGCATGTCGCTGAGGCGGCGCGAGATTTCATCGGCGCGCTCCAGCAGCACCTGCCCCTGGTCGGCCAGCATGCTCAGCGGCGACGAGCGCAGCGGCAGGCGCGGCAGGCCGCTGGGGCCCGGGGGCAGCTGGGGCTGAGGCTGGTCCGCATCATCGAGCTGCACATGGGCCAAGCCCGTGACGCCCTGGTAGCCCAGCACGGCGAACGTGGTGGGCGTGATGGGCGTGTTCACACCGATGGCGATGCGGATCAGCACGTTGCCATTGGTCTGCGGATCGAACCCGATCTGTGTGACCTTGCCCACCGCCACGCCCTTGTAGCGCACGGCAGCCTGGGCCTGCAGCCCGCTGATGCCGTCCTTGGTGGACAGCTCGTACTCGTTGTACTGCCGCGTATCCCGCGTCAGCCAGATCGCCAGCCCCGCCAGCAGGGCCGCCACGACCAGCACGAAAATGCCGGCCGCCATGGCATGTGATTTGTTTTCCATATCAATGGTCCATAACGTTGAGCCCAGCAAAACAAGGCATGGGGCCACAGCCCCAAGGGCCAGCACTCAGAGCGCGGCCTTCAAAACCGGCGCACCCCAAGGCAAGGGACACCGAGCAAGGGCCGCCCCGCCGCGAGGGTGTCGTCCCCCCCCGCAAAGCGAGAGGGGGGAAGGCGCGAAGCGACTCAGGGGGGCTTCTCATACCGTGCTCATCGCGCGCCTGCCGCGCTCGCCCTGGAAGAAATGCTCGATGAACGGATGCTTGAACTCGGCCACCTCGCGCGGCGGGCCGCTGACCAGCACCTTCTTCTCGGCCAGCACGGCCACGCGCGAGGACAGGGCGAACAGCGTGTCCAGGTCGTGCGTGACCATGATGACGGTCAGGCCCAGTTCGGCACGCAGCTCGCGCAGCAGTTCGCAGAATTCGTCGGAGCTGGTGGGGTCGAGGCCGGCCGTGGGCTCGTCCAGCAGCAGCAAGGGCGGGTCCATGATCAGCGCCCGCGCCAGCGCCACGCGCTTGATCATGCCGCCCGAGAGATCGGCCGGCATGCGCGAGGCATGCTCAGGCTTGAGGCCCACCATCTGCAGCTTGACCAGGGCCGCGTCGCGCACCAGATCGTCGGGCAGCGTGCCCTGCTCGCGCAGCGCGAAGGCCACGTTGTCCAGCACGCTGAAGGCCGAGTACAGCGCCCCATGCTGGAACAGCATGCCCACGCGGCTGGCGGCGCCCTCGCGGCCCATTTCGCTGGCCGGACGGCCCAGCACTTCGACACGGCCCTTGGTGGGCTCCAGCAGCCCCAGCATCTGGCGCAGCAGCACGGTCTTGCCCGTGCCCGAGCCGCCGACGATGGACAGCATCTCGCCGCGCTGCACATCCAGGTCCAGGTCCTGGTGCACGGCAAAGGCGTTCTCGCCTTCGCCGAACACGCTCCACAGCCCGGCGATGCGCACGATGGGCTCGTCGGCTGCGGGCGTGGAGGAGGTTTCGGTGTCCATGGCCATCAGATGCCTACGTCCTTGAACAAGATGGCGAAGATCGCATCCACCACGATGACCATGGTGATGGCCGTCACCACCGAGGCCGTCGTGCCCTTGCCCAGGCTCTGCGTATTGGGTTCCACGCGCAGGCCCCAGTGGCAGCCGATCAGGGCGATGAGGGCGCCGAAGACCACGGATTTGCCCATGGCGATCCAGAGGTTGCCGATCTTCACGGCGGCAGGCAGGGCCTCGGCAAAGTAGGCGCCCGTGACGCCCATGGTGAGGTCGGCCGCGAGCATGCCGCCGGCCAGCGCGGCCAGCGTGGTCCACAGCGAGACCAGGGGCATGGCGATGGCCAGCGCCAGCGCGCGCGGCAGCACCAGGCGAAAGCCGTGCGGTATGCCCATGACCTGCATGGCATCCAATTCCTCGGTCACGCGCATGACGCCGATCTGGGCGGTGATGGCCGAGCCCGTGCGGCCCGCCACCAAAATGGCCGCCAGCAGCGGACCCAGCTCGCGGATCAGCGAGATGCCCAGGATGTTGACGATGAAGGATTCAGCCCCGAACTGGCGCAGCTGCAGCGCCATCAGGTAGGCCAGCACCACGCCGATCAGAAAGCCCACCAGGGCCGTGATGGGCAGGGCCGTGGCGCCCATGGAGTAAAGATGGCCAGAGATGTCGCGCCAGGGCCCCCGGTGCGGCGCACGCGCAAAGCGCAGCAGGTCGATCAGCAACTGGCCGATGAGCCGCGTCATCTGCGCGAAATGGCCGCAGGCGTTGATCACCAGGCAGCCCAGGCTGTCGATGCGCTCCAGCAGGTTCAGGCGCGGGGGCGGCGGCGCAGGCTCCTTGGAGAAACGGCCCACGCGTTCGAGCATGGCGCGCTGCGCATCGCTGGCCGCAAGACGCGCGGGCAGGCGACGACCCCAGTGGTTCCACAGCAGCTGCGCGCCCACGTGGTCCAGCCAGTCCAGCCCTTCGAGGTTCCAGCCCAGGTCATCGCCCTTGGCATCGGCCAGCTGCGCACGCAGCTTGCGCCACTGCGCCCGCCGGCCCAGCTCGGCCGCGCCCCAGGAACCGGTCAGCAACGCCCACTGGCCATCGTTGTCGCGGCGCAGGCTGCATTGGGGTGGATTGTTGAGGGCAGACAAGTGCGGGAGATCCTTGGGGGTTGCGAAGGCGGGGCGCGCGGGCAGGGCCGGGCGGCATTGCAGCCAAGACCGCAGGATAACCGAGCGGCGCGGGCCGCAGATTGCCTGGCGACGCCGTGCGCACGACAGCTTTGCCCTACGCGTGCAATTTTTATCAAAAAACCAGCGCGACAGCCATGACTGCTGCATGCGATGCTGCAAAAAAAGGAGTCCAGCGCGCTTTCCCTCTCGACAGTGCGCATGCCGTCCGCACAATGGGCCGAAGCACCAACCCCGGCTCCCAAGGACGCTCCGGCCCGCAGCGGGCGCCCGCCCATCTCCATGAGCAACACCACCTTCGACTACATCGTCATCGGCGCCGGCACGGCGGGCGCCCTCCTGGCCAATCGGCTTTCGCGCGATGGCCGCAGCCGCGTGCTGCTGATCGAGGCGGGCGCCAAGGACGACTACCACTGGATCCACATCCCCGTGGGCTACCTGTACTGCATCGGCAATCCGCGCACCGACTGGCTCTACCAGACCGAGCCCGACGCAGGGCTCAACGGCCGCAGCCTGCGTTATCCGCGCGGCAAGACGCTGGGCGGCTGCTCCAGCATCAACGGCATGATCTACATGCGCGGCCAGGCCCGCGACTACGACGGCTGGGCCGAGCTGACCGGGGACGACGCCTGGCGCTGGGACCAGGTGCTGCCGGCCTTCCGCCAGCATGAAAGCCATTGGCGGCTCGATGCCGGCGGCAACGCCGATGCGGGCTTTCGTGCCCTGCACGGCGGCACGGGCACAGGCGGCAGCGCTGAATGGCGCGTGGAGCGGCAGCGCCTGCGCTGGGACATCCTGGACGCCTTTGCCGAAGCCGCGCAGCAGGCCGGCATTCCGGCCACAGAGGACTTCAACGGCGGCAGCAACGAGGGGGTGGGCTACTTCGAGGTCAACCAAAAGGGCGGCCTGCGCTGGAACACCGCCAAGGCCTTCCTGCGGCCCACCTGCTATGGCCGCCCCAATTTCGAGCTGTGGACCCATGCCCAGGTCAGCCAGCTGCTGTTCGAACAGCTGCCCGCCGGCGGCCTGCGCTGCAGCGGCGCCCAGGTCTGGACCGGCTCGGAAATGGTCAACGTGCAGGCAAGCCAGGAGGTGCTGCTGTGCGCGGGCGCCGTCAACTCCCCGCAGATCCTGCAGCTGTCGGGCATCGGCCCAGGCGCGCTGCTGCAGAACCACGGCATTGCCGTGCGCCACGACCTGCCCGGCGTGGGCGAGAACCTGCAGGACCATCTGCAGATCCGCTCGGTCTACAAGATCAAGGGCGCGCGCACGCTGAACACCATGGCCAATTCGCTGTGGGGCAAGGCCGGCATCGGCCTGGAATACCTGCTGCGCCGCAGCGGGCCGATGAGCATGGCGCCCTCCCAGCTGGGGGCCTTCACGCGCAGCAGCCCGCAGCAGGAGCACCCCAATATCCAGTACCACGTGCAGCCGCTGTCGCTGGACGCCTTCGGCGAGCCGCTGCACGGCTTTCCGGCCTTCACGGCCAGCGTCTGCAACCTCAATCCCACGAGCCGGGGCACGGTGCGCATCCACAGCGGGGACTTCCGCCAGGCGCCGGCCATTGCGCCGCACTACCTGTCCACACCCGAGGACCGGCAGGTGGCCGCCGACAGCCTGCGAGTGACGCGGCGCATCGTCGGCCAGAACGCACTGGCGCGCTTCGCCCCCGAGGAATGGAAGCCCGGCGTGCAGTACCAGAGCGACGAGGATCTGGCGCGCCTGGCCGGCGACATCGCCACCACCATCTTCCACCCCGTGGGCACGACGAAGATGGGCCGCGCCGACGACCCCATGGCCGTGCTGGACAGCCGCCTGCGCGTGCGCGGCGTACAGGGCCTGCGCGTGATCGATGCAGGCGCCATGCCGCGCATCACCAGCGGCAATACCAACAGCCCGACGCTGATGATGGCGGAGAAGGCCGCCGGCTGGATTCTTGCGGACCGGCAAGGACAGGGCCAGGAGACCGCACGGGAGAGCACGGAACCGGCCGTTGCGCTGGCCGCCTAGGACTGCTCCTGCAGCAGCGGCGGAATCGCCGCCAGCAGCGCATCGATGGTCACGCGCAGCCGGTAGGGCAGAAAGCGCGTGCGCGGCCACAGCACATGCAGGGGAATGCGCGCGGCCGGTACGTCGGGCAGCAGGCGCACCAGCGCTCCGCTGTCCAGCGCACTGCGCACCCGCCACAGCGGCATGTGGGCCAGGCCCGCGCCCTGCAGCGTGGCCGTGGCGATGGTCTCTATGTCGTCAAAGCCCAGCGCCGGCTCCAGCACGGGCGCGGCCAGCGACCCATCCTCACCGGCCAGCCACCAGGGGGCAGCGCGGCCGCTGCGCATATAGGCAATACAGCGATGCCCGGCCAGGTCGGCCACGCTGCGCGGCGCGCCATGGGCCTGCAGATAGGCGGGTGATGCGCACAGCACCATGGTTTGCATGCCAAGGCGCCGCGCAACCAGCCAGTCGCTGTCAGGCAGTTCCCCGCTGCGTATGGCCAGGTCGATGCCGTCATCGGCGAAGTCCAGCTGGCGGTCGGTGAAGCTGGCCTCGATGCGCAGGCGCGGATGCAGCTGCGCCAGCTCCAGCAGCAAGGGGGCCACGTGGTGGCGGCCGAAGACCACGGGTGCGCTGATGCGCAGCCGGCCCACCACTTCCCGCCGCCCGGCTTCCAGCATGTGCCGGGCGGCATCCAGGTCCTCCAGCGCCTGCGCGCAGCGCTCGTAGAACATCTGGCCGTCCTCGGTCAGCCCCAGGCTGCGCGTGGTGCGCACGAACAGCCGCGCGCCCAGGCGCTCTTCCAGCCGCGCCACGGCCTTGCCAACGGCCGAGCGCGTAAGGCCCAGGCGCTCGGCCGCCTGGGCGAAGCTGCCGGCCTCGGCCGAGGCAACGAAAGCGCTGACGCCTGCCAGCCTGTCATTTGCAATTGGTTCCATAAATTCTACAAACCATAGCCTCAATTGAATCAATGCAATTATGAGGGAATCAATAGACTGAAGTCCTGTTTGATACCTGCCTCGAAAGGACCGCCTTCCATGACCGTGCCTGCGTCTTCCCCATTCATGCAGCAATGGCAACTGCCCGCTCTGGGCCATGAAAACCTGCAGCTGGTGCAAGTACCCATTCCCGAGCCCGGGCGGGGCCAGGTACTGGTGCGCGTGCATGCGGCATCGCTGAACTACCGCGATCTGCTGATCCTGCGCGATGGCATGGGCATGGTGCCGGCCCTGCCCCTGGTGCCCGGCTCGGACATGGCTGGCGAGGTGGTCGCCCTCGGCCCGGGCGTCGCGGAGTTCGCGGTTGGCGACACCGTGATCAGCACCTTCTTCGCCGGCTGGCAGGACGGCGTGCAGCCGCGCACCAGCCTGCCGCTGGGCTCGCCCGGGCCGGGCATGCTGTCGGAATACGTGGTGCTGGGCGAAGACAACCTGGTCGCCTCGCCCCTTCAGCTGGACTTTGCGCAGGCCAGCACCCTGACGTGCGCGGGCGCAACCGCCTGGTTCGCGCTGGCCGAGTCCGCGCCCACGCGGCCCGGCGACACCGTGGTCATCATGGGCACGGGCGGCGTGGCGCTGTTCGCCATGCAGATTGCCCATGCGCAGGGTGCGCGCGTGGTGGTGGTTTCGGGCAGCGACGACAAGCTGGCGCGGGCTGCGCAGCTGGGTGCAGACCACGGCATCCACCGCCACCGCACGCCCGACTGGGCCGCCGAAGTGCGCGCCCTCACGGGAGGGCGTGGTGCCGACCATGTGCTGGAACTGGCCGGGGGGGATAACTTCGGCCGCTCGCTATCGGCCCTGGCACAGGGCGGCCGCGTGTCGGTGATCGGCAATCTGCAGGGCGATGAGCTGCGCGGCTCGGTCTATCCGCTGCTGCTGGGGCGCGCCACCGTTCAGGGCATCGGCGTGGCACACCGGCGTGCGCTGCAGGATCTGGTGCGTGCCGTGGACTGGCTGAAGCTGCAACCTGTGATCGACAGCGAATACGCGCTGGCCGATCTGCCGGCAGCCCTGGAGCATCTGGAGCGGGGTGCTTTCGGCAAGCTGGTGCTGCGCATGCGCTGAACGTCCGGCAACCGACAATCATCGCTCCAGCCCTTTGCTGGTGCAATCCCGCACTTTTGCGGTAACTGCGGGAAATCCCCGATGCACCACCCAGGTGCGACCATTAAAGTCCACCCACTCTCGCGGCACCACAGTGCTGCACAAGAGGGGCCGAGGAGACAACTCGTACACAACCAGATCAACATTCATAAATAGCATCTCAAGATGCATTTCCCAGAGCGCCGGCAAGTCCGGCGCTTTTTTTATGCCTGCGGCCAGCCTGCTGCGGCACCTGGGCGGTGCGACAATCGCCGCCCTATGGAATGGATCATCGTCTCGCTGGCCTCGATGCTGGCCGGCTTCGTGGACGCCATCGTGGGCGGCGGGGGCCTCATCTTGCTGCCCGCGCTGTTCGCCACCTTCCCCACCGCACCGCCCGCCACGCTGCTGGGCACCAACAAGAGCGCCTCGGTCTGGGGCACGGCCATGTCCACCTGGCAGTACGGCCGCAAGGTGCAGCTGCCCTGGCGCGCGATGATGCCGGCGGCCTGCGTGGGCATGGCGGGCTCCTTTGCGGGCGCCTGGGCCGTCACGCAGATCTCCCCCGATTTCCTGCGCCGGCTGCTGCCGCTGGTGCTGCTGGGCGTGCTGGTCTACACGCTGGCGCGCAAGGACATGGGCCGCCACCACACGCCGCACTATTCGGGCCGCGCCGAGACGCTGATCGCCTGCGCCATCGGCCTGGTGATTGGTTTCTACGACGGTTTCTTCGGCCCCGGCACGGGCAGCTTCTTCGTGTTCCTGTTCGTGCGGCTGATGGGCTATGACTTCCTGAACGCATCGGCCTCGGCCAAGCTGCTGAACATGGCCACCAACCTGGCGGCGCTGGCGCTGTTCGCGCTCAAGGGCCATATCTGGTGGCACCTGGCCGTGCCCATGGCGGTGGCCAATGTGCTGGGCGCCATGCTGGGCACGCACATGGCCCTGCGCCATGGAACGGGCTTTGTGCGCGGCATTTTCATCGGCGTGGTGAGCCTGCTGATCCTCAAGACCGGCTACGACGCCTTCATCGCCTGAGCACGGGCCAGCGGCGTTCGCAACACCTGCCATCGGCGTTGGCGACGGCAACCTTCTATAATTGCCGACTTTTCGCCTTGAGCTGCGGCGGCTGGTGCATGTCGCACCCCTGCCAGCGGCCGTACCCGACCAGCCGACCAGCCGCAAAAAACCGGCCCCGCCGTCCATGGCCCACGCACTGATGCGTGCCTTGGCCTTGGCGCTTTCTTCATGCTGCGGCGCCGGGGTCAGGTCTTGAGCGACAGCCCAGGAGTTCCATGAAACGCTTTACCGTCATCGCCGCCGCCGCGCTGGCCCTGTGGACCGCCGCCGGCGTTCAGGCCCGCCCCTTCGACGCCATCCAGAAGGAAGGCACGCTTCGCCTGGCCACCGAGGGCTACTACGCGCCCTTCGCCCATTTCGAGGGCAAGCAGCTGACCGGCTTCGAAGTCGAGCTGGCCCAGATGATGGCCGCCAAGATGGGCGTGAAGTACGAGTGGAAGACCATCAGCTTCGACGCCCTGCTCACCGGCCTGCAGCAGGACCGCTGGGATCTGGTGATCTCCTCGCACGGCATCACGCCCGAGCGCGAGAAGGCCGTGACCTTCACCCAGCCCCATTACTGCTCGGGCGCCATCGTGATGTCGCTGGACCCGGCCATCCGCTCGGCCAAGGACCTGGCAGGCAAGACGGTGTCGGTGCAGACCGGCACCACCTATATGCAGTACATGGAGAAGAACCTGCCCGGCATCAAGCGCCTGGTCAACTTCCCCACCAACGAGGCCGCCCGCAATGCGCTGCTGTCCAAGCGCGTGGACGCCTGGGTGACCGAACGCTTCATCGCCAAGGAACTGCAGCAAAAGAACCCCAATGCCCAGCTCAAGCAGGGCGAGTTGCTGCTGGTCGAGCGCATTGCCGCCGCCGTGGCCAAGGACAACAAGTCGCTGGCCGATGCCTGGAACAAGGCCTTCAAGGAAGCCCTGGCCGACGGCAGCTACGCCAAGCTGTCGCAGAAATACTTCCACGAAGACATCCGCTGCCCTGACTGAGGCCCCGGGCAGATCTGCCCGACCGGCGCCCACTTGCAGGGCGCCTTTTTGTTTCTAGCCCACCTATGCTTACCGTCCTCTGGCCCGCCCACTGGAGCCGCTCGCAGCGCAGCAACGCCACCCTGGTCACGGCCCTGCTGCTGATGGTGCTCGTGGTTTCGCTGCTGGGGCAACTGCTGTCCCTGCTGCCCGAGCCCATAGGCTCCAATGCCGACACCTTCGCCGAAGGCGCGCGCACCACGCTGTACCTGACGCTGGTCAGCGGCGCCGCCGGCCTGGTGCTGGGCATCGCCGCCGCGCTGGCGCGCACCTCGCGCACGGCCGCCCTGCGCTGGGCCGCGGGCTTTTACGTCTGGGCGATCCGCGGCACGCCGCTGCTGGTGCAGATCCTGTTCATCTACTTCGCGCTGCCGGTGCTGATCCCGGGCCTGAACCTGCCCGACTTCGCAGCCGCCTGCATTGCACTGGCGCTGAACGTGGGCGCCTACAACGCCGAAGCCGTGCGCGCCGGCCTGCAGGCCGTGCCGCGCGGCCAGGCCGAGGCCGCACGCGCCCTGGGCCTGCCGCGCATCTGCGTCTTCATGGACGTGGTGTTCCCGCAGGCCTTCAAGATCTCGCTGCCGCCGCTGGTGAGCAACTTCGTGGCCCTGCTCAAGGATTCGTCGCTGGCGTACGCCATCGGCGTGGTGGAGCTGACCAATGTGGGCAACCGCATCCAGTCGGCCACCTTCCAGCCCGTGGAGACCCTGGTCACCGTGGGCGTGACCTACCTGGTGCTGACCACGCTGGTGACCCAGGTCACGGCTGCCGTGGAGTACCGCTTCGACGTGGAGGGCCGCCACAAATGAGCGCCGACAAGCTGGCACGGGGCATGCCCTACATCGTGGCCGAGAAGGTCACCAAGTCCTTCGGCAGCCACCAGGTGCTCAAGGGCGTTTCCACGCAGTTCTGCACGGGCGAGGTGACGGTGATCATCGGCGCCTCGGGCTCGGGCAAGTCCACGCTGCTGCGCGCCATCAACCGGCTGGAGCCGCACGATGGCGGGCGCATCACCATCGACGGCGTCGAAGTCACCGACAACGAAGCCACGCTGCAAAAGCAGCGCTGCGAAGTGGGCATGGTGTTCCAGCAGTTCAATCTGTTCGGCCACATGACGGTGCTGGACAACGTGACCCTGGCGCCGCGCCGCATCCACAAGACGCCGCGCGCCCAGGCCAATGCCAAGGCCATGGCCCTGCTGGAGCGCGTGGGCATGCAGGCCCATGCCCACAAGTACCCGTGGCAGCTGTCGGGCGGCCAGCAGCAGCGCGTGGCCATTGCCCGCGCCCTGGCCATGGAGCCGCAGGTGATGCTGTTCGACGAGCCCACCAGCGCGCTGGACCCGGAGATGGTCCAGGAAGTGCTGGACGTGATGCGCGAGCTGGCACGCGGCGGCATGACCATGATCGTGGTCACCCACGAAATGGGCTTCGCCCGCGAGGTCGCCGACCGCGTGATGTTCTTCGACCAGGGCTGCATCGCCCACGAGGCCCCACCGGCCGAGTTCTTCGGCAACCCGGCCAGCGAGCGGATCGCGGCGTTCATCGGGCGCATGGGGCATTGAGGCCTGGGCCTGCGCACGCAGGCTGCTCAAGAAAACAAAGAGCCGGCAATGCCGGCTCTTTTGCTTTCTCAATCCTCCAGCTCGCCAGCAGACGGCGGCGGCAGAGCGGCAGCGCGGTTGGATGCCACGGGCGCCGATGCCTCGGGCGGCTCGTAGCGCGGCAGGCCGGGCAGGTTCACGGTTTCTGCGTCCAGCGTGATTTCGGAGACGCGGCGCGGGGCGCCTATGGGCACGCCGGCCTGGCCCTTGCGCATGGCGGCCATGTCCTCCAGGCTGGGGTAGCGGCCCAGCAGCCAGTAGTCGAACACGCGGCGTGCCAGCGGCGCGGCGGCGGCGGCGCCAAAGCCGGCGTTCTCCACGATGACGGCGACGGCGATGGTGGGGTTGTCGGCCGGCGCGTAGGCGATGTACAGCGAGTGGTCGCGCTGGAACTCGGACAGGCGCGAGGCGTTGTACTTCTCGTTCTGGCGCACGCCCACGGCCTGGGCCGTGCCGGTCTTGCCGGTGGAGGTGTAGGGCGCGTTGCCGAAGATGCCGCGCGAGGTGCCCTCCACCGTCACGGCGGCCACGGCGGCGCGCACGGCTTCCACGTTCTCGGGCTTGTAGCCCATGCTGGTGCCGGGGTCCTTGTTGATGGCCGAGAACTGCTGCGTCACGGCATCGACACGTCCCACGGCCAGGTGGGGCCGGTGCTTGACGCCCTTGGCCGCCAGCGTGGACATGGCGTTGGCCAGCTGCAGGATGGTGAAGTTGTTGTAGCCCTGGCCGATGCCCAGCGAGATGGTCTCGCCCGCGTACCACTTCTTCTGCTCGGGCCGCTTGTAGGTGTTGCGCTTCCACTCGGTGCTGGGCAGCACGCCGCGCGCCTCGCCACGCACGTCGATGCCGGTGATCTGGCCGAAGCCCAGCGGCTTCATGTAGTCGTGGATCATGTCCACGCCCATGTCGTTGGCCAGCATGTAGTAGTACACGTTGGACGACTTGATGATGGAGCGGCGCAGATTGGTCGGCCCGTTGGGGTGGCCCGAGCGGAAGGTATGGCCGCCGAAGGTCCAGCTGCCGTTGTCCATGATGGTGGTGTCGGGGCGGCGCTTGCCCGACTCCAGCGCGGCAATCGCCATGAAGGGCTTGTAGGTGGAGCCCGGCGGATAGGTGCCCCGCAGCGCGCGGTTGAGCAGCGGGCGGTTGATGGATTCGTTGAGCGCGGCCCAGCTTTCCTGGTCGATGCCATCGACGAAGAGATTCAGGTCGAAGGTCGGGCGGCTGACCATGGCCAGCAGCTCGCCGCTGCGCGGATCGATGGCCACCAGGGCGCCACGGCGGTCGCCGTACAGCTCCTCCACCATGCGCTGCAGCTTGATGTCCAGCGACAGCACCAGGCTGTCGCCCGGCGTGGCGGGGCGGCTGCCGAGCTTGCGCACGGCATGGCCGCCGGCCGAGGTTTCCATCTCTTCCCAGCCGGTCTGGCCGTGCAGGTCGGTTTCGTAGCTCTGCTCCACGCCCAGCTTGCCGATGACGTCGGTGCCCCGGTAGTTGGCGGCGTCGTCGGAGTCTTCCAGTGCTTCCTTCTCGCGCTGGTTGATGCGGCCTATGTAGCCGATGACATGGCTGGCCGTGTCCTGCATGGGGTAGGTGCGGAACAGCCGCGCCTTGATGTCCACGCCCGGGAAGCGGTAGCGCTGCGCGGCGAAGCGCGCGACCTCGTCATCGGTCAGGCGCGTGCGGATGGGCAGGGAGTCGAAGCTGCGGGAATCATCCACCAGGCGCTTGAACTTGCGGCGGTCGCGCGGCGTGATCTCGACGATCTCGGCCAGGCCGTCGATGGTCTCTTCAAGGTTGCCCGCGCGCGAGGGCATGATCTCCAGCGTATAGGCCGAGTAGTTGGTGGCCAGCACCACGCCGTTGCGGTCCAGGATCTGGCCCCGGTTGGGCACGATGGGCACCACGGCCGTGCGATTGCTTTCGGCGCGCTCGGCCAGCTCCTCATGGCGCTGCACCTGCAGCACCAGCAGCCGCGCCACCACCAGCCCGAAGGCCAGCAGCACCACCACGCTCATCACCCATGTGCGCAGCCTGAATCGCTGCAGCTCGGCTTCTGTATTGCGGATTTCCATCACGCGTCAAGCCTCACAGAGGACGGTTCTCGTCACTGTCCGGCGGACGGCGCTGCGGCGCCAGCAGCAGGCCGCTGACCAGGGGCCACAGCAGGGCCTCGATCAGGGGGGCCACCACCACCAGCGGGCCGGGCACGATGCCGCCGGCCAGCATGCGCAGCAGCACCTGCAGGCCATGCACCACGGCGAACAGGGGCAGCAGGTGCAGCGCCTGCACGGGCGTGGAGAACCAGGACAGGCGCCGGCCCATGGCGCCGGCCGCAAACACCAGCAGCGCATAGGCCAGCGCATGCTGGCCCAGCAGGGAGGAGCGGTCCACATCCATGCACAGGCCCAGCAAAAAGGCCACGCCCATGCCCACGCGCTGGGGTTGGTTCAGCGCCCAGAAGGCCAGCAGCACCATCAGCAGGTCGGGCTGCCAGGCCTGGCGGCCCAGCGGCAGCATGTTGAGTGCCAGCGCCGCCAGCAGGCTGACGACGATGAACAGGGGGTTGACCGGCAGCAGCAGCTGCTGGCCGCGCGGCATGATCATGCGGGCTCCTTCCTGGAGGAGGCGGGTGCGGCGGGAGCAGCAGGTGCTGCAGGCGTGGCCGGTGCATCTGTCTTCCCGGCCTTGCCGTCCTTGGAGGCTTCCTTGCCCTTGCCGTCCTTGGCCTTGTCTTTTTCCTTGCCCTTGTCTTTTTCCTTGCCCTTGCCGGCGCGCAGGGGTTCGGCGGCGCCTTCCGCCTCGGGGTGGGTGGCGCGGTCCAGCGGCTTGAGCACCACCACGTGGCGCACGCCCTGCACGCGGCCCACGGGCTCGCAGTAGATGCGCGAGAAGGCCGAGTCGGCGCGGCGCTCCACCGAGACCACCTTGGCCACGGGCAGGCCCGGCGGGTACAGGCCATCGACGCCGCTGGTGGTCAGCAGGTCGCCTTCCTGGACATCGGCATTGCTGGGCATGAAGCGCAGCTCGATGCCGCCGGTGCGCAGCGGCGACGGATCGCCATAGGCCACGCTGCGCGCGCCGGTGCGCGGGTTGAAGACGGGAATGGCCTGGTCGCGGTCGATGAGCAGGGTGACTTCGGCACGCAGCGGATACACGCGCGTGACCTGGCCGACCACGCCCTTTTCATCGAGCACGGGCGAGCCCTGGTCGATACCATCCACCTGGCCGCGGTCAATGACCACGCGGCGCGTATAGAGGTCGGGGCTGTCGTAGACCACCTCGGCAGCGGTGCCGGGCGTGGTGAGGCGATCGCGCAGCTGCAGCAGCTCGCGCAGGTGGTCGTTTTCCTGGATCAGCTCGTCGGCCAGCGATGCACGCTGGGCCATGGCCACCAGTTCCTTGCGCGCGGCCTGTTCGCGGGCCTGGGCATCGTCCAGCGAGCCCAGGTAGCGGCTGGCGTCGTGCACGGCCTGCACCGGCTTGAGCATCACCCATTGCACGGGGTACAGCACGGTGGCCACGGCCACGCGCACGGGATCGGTGATCCTGAAACGCGCATCGGCCACCATCAGGAACAGCGCCAGGGCGCTGTACAGGGCCAGTTGCGAGACCCGCGAGGGCCGCCGCTTGAACAGCGAGGGCGCCGAGTGGTCCAGGGTATTGGGATTCATGCGGCCCTCCCGCGTGGCAGGGCCTGCCCTGCCGCACTTGCTGCAGCCTGGAAAGCACGGGCCGGTCCCGGTGCGAAGGAAGGCAGGGCAAGCATGCAGGTCACCACGGAAGGGGGAGAAAAATCGTTGCAGTCAGACGGCTGCGGCCCCGGGCCCGCGACAACGGGCCCCGGCCTGCGCCGCATCAGTCGCTGGTGAAGATGCTGCCCTGGCGGTCCATGGTCTCCAGCGCCATGCCGCAGCCGCGCACCACGCAGGTCAGCGGCTCTTCGGCCACCAGCACGGGCAGGCCGGTTTCTTCGGCCAGCAGGCGGTCCAGGTCACGCAGCAGCGCGCCGCCGCCGGTGAGCATCATGCCGCGCTCGGCAATGTCGGCGCCCAGCTCGGGCGGTGTCTGCTCCAGCGCGTTCTTGACGGCGCTGACGATCTGGTTGAGCGGATCGGTCAGGGCTTCCAGCACCTCGTTGGACGAGATGGTGAAGCTGCGCGGCACGCCTTCGGAGAGGTTGCGGCCCTTGACTTCCATCTCCTTGACTTCGGAGCCGGGGAAGGCCGAGCCGATGTTCTTCTTGATGGACTCGGCCGTGGGCTCGCCGATCAGCATGCCGTAGTTGCGGCGGATGTAGCTGATGATGGCTTCGTCGAACTTGTCGCCGCCCACGCGCACGGAGCCCTTGTAGACCATGCCGCCCAGCGAGATCACGCCGACTTCGGTGGTGCCGCCACCGATGTCCACCACCATGGAGCCCGAAGCCTCGGACACCGGCAGGCCGGCGCCGATGCCGGCAGCCATGGGTTCCTCGATCAGGTAGACGGAGGTGGCGCCTGCCGCCTCGGCCGCGTCCTTGATGGCGCGGCGCTCGACCTGGGTGGAGCCGCAGGGCACGCAGATGATGATGCGCGGGCTGGGCGTGAGCACCGAGCGCGGATGCACCATCTTGATGAACTGCTTGATCATCTGCTCCGTGATGACGAAGTCGGCAATCACGCCGTCCTTCATCGGGCGGATGGCCTCGATGTTGCCGGGCACCTTGCCCAGCATGGCCTTGGCCTCGCGGCCCACCGCCTGGATCACCTTCTTGCCGTGCGGCCCGCCTTCGTGGCGGATGGCGACAACGGAGGGTTCGTCCAGAACAATGCCCTTGTCGCGGGCGAAAATCAGGGTGTTGGCTGTGCCAAGATCAATGGCAAGGTCGGTGGAGAAATACCGACGGAAAGCTCCGAACATTACGAGAGTCCTCTCAGGCACGGCATGCTCGTCGGCCTGCCATCGCCGGGATGAAAGTTAGGGAGTCTGGATGGGGTTGGCTTTTCGCACAATGACCGGCTCGGAGAGGGTATTGCGGCAAAGCCGAGATAATACCGTATCCCCTGTGAATAACTTCTACTGCCGGGGCTTGAAATACGGGTTTACATCCCGTTGCCCCCTTCAAAAATCCTATGGCACTGAACGCACAAGACATCGCACGCATCGCGAACCTGGCACGACTTGAGCTCTCCTCCACCGAGAGTGAGCGCATGCTAGGCCAGCTCAATGATTTTTTCGGCATCGTGGAGAAGATGCAGGCTGTGGATACTTCAGGCGTCAGCCCGCTGTCACATCCGGTCGCCGCCATCCAGGACATTGCCCTGCGTCTTCGCGAGGACATTGCCAGCGAGCCCGACCAGCGCGACGCCAACCAGCGCAGCGCACCGGCCGTCGAGCGCGGCCTGTTCCTGGTCCCCAAGGTGATCGAGTAAGCGCCGCGCGCCCTCGTCACTGGCATCCGTCCCCGTTTTCCGCACCCCATACATGACCCAGCAAACCACTGATCTGCACACGCTCGGCGTGTCGGCCCTGTCGGCCCTGCTGCGCGAGCGCAAGCTCGGCGCCGTCGAAGCCGCCCAGCACTTCCTGGCCCGCGCCCAGGCGCACCAGAACCTGGGCGCCTTCGTCAGCATCGACGAAGAGGCCACCCTGGCCCAGGCCCGCGCTGCCGACGCCCTGATTGCCCAGGGCAAGGGCGGCCGCCTGGCTGGCGTGCCCATTGCGCACAAGGACATCTTCGTCACGCGCGATTTCCCGACCACGGCCTCCAGCAAGATGCTGGCCGGCTACCGTTCGCCCTTCGACGCCACCGTGGTGACGCGCCTGGCCGAGGCCGGCGCCGTGACGCTGGGCAAGCTCAACTGCGATGAATTCGCCATGGGCTCGGCCAACGAGAACTCGGCCATCGCGCCCGTGGGCTTCGACGCCCCCGCGCCCGTGCGCAACCCCTGGAACACGGACCGCGTGCCCGGCGGCTCCTCGGGCGGCTCGGCCGTGGCCGTGGCCGCCGGCCTGGCGCCCGCCGTCACCGGCACCGACACGGGCGGCTCCATCCGCCAGCCCGCATCGTTTTGCGGCATCACGGGCATCAAGCCCACCTATGGCCGCGCCAGCCGCTACGGCATGATCGCCTTCGCCTCCAGCCTGGACCAGGCCGGTCCCATGGGCAAGAGCGCCGAGGACTGCGCCCTGCTGCTGTCCGAGATGTGCGGCCCCGACCTGGACCGCGACTCCACCAGCCTGGACGTGCCCGCCGAGGACTTCACGGCCCGCCTGAACGACGGCATCGAAGGCCTGCGCATCGGCATCCCCGCCGAGTTCTTCGGCGAAGGCCTGTCGGCCGACGTGCGCGCCGCCGTGGATGGCGCGCTCAAGGAATACGAGAAGCTGGGCGCCCGCCTGGTGCCGATCTCGCTGCCGCGCACCGAGCTGTCGATTCCCGTGTACTACATCCTGGCCCCGGCCGAGGCATCGTCCAACCTGTCGCGCTTCGACGGCGTGAAGTTCGGCCACCGCGCCAAGGACTACACGGACCTGGTGGACATGTACAAGAAGACCCGCGCCGAAGGCTTCGGCGACGAGGTCAAGCGCCGCATCATGATCGGCGCCTATGTGCTGTCCGAGGGCTACTACGACGCCTACTACCTGCAGGCGCAGAAGATCCGCCGCATGATCGCCGACGACTTCCAGGCCGCCTTCCAGCAGTGCGACGTGATCGCCGGCCCCGCCGCGCCCACCGTGGCCTGGCAGCTGGGCGGAAAGAGCGACCCGCTGGCCAACTACCTGGCCGACATCTTCACGCTGCCCGCATCGCTGGCCGGCCTGCCCGGCATGAGCGTGCCCGCTGGCTTTGGCGAGGCCGGCATGCCCGTGGGCCTGCAGCTGATCGGCAACTACTTCAAGGAAGGCCAGTTGCTCAACGCCGCCCACCGCTTCCAGCAGGCCACCGACTTCCACCTTCAAGCTCCGAAGGGCATCTGATACCCCATGACCGCGAAACTCATCCAGGGCTATGAAGTCGTCATCGGCTTCGAGACCCACGCCCAGCTGGCCACCCAGTCCAAGATCTTCAGCCGCGCCAGCACCGCCTTCGGCGCCGAGCCCAACACCCAGGCCTGCGCCGTGGACATGGCGCTGCCCGGCACGCTGCCGGTGATGAACAAAAAGGCCGTCGAGTGCGCCATCCGGCTCGGCCTGGCGCTGGGCTCGCACATTGCGCCGCGCAGCATCTTCGCGCGCAAGAACTACTTCTACCCCGACCTGCCCAAGGGCTACCAGATCTCGCAGTTCGAGATTCCCGTGGTCCAGGGCGGCGAGGTGTCCTTCTTCCTCGGCGACGAGAAGAAGACCATCCGCCTGGTGCGCGCCCACCTGGAGGAAGACGCCGGCAAGTCGCTGCACGAGGACTTCATCGGCCAGTCGGGCATCGATCTGAACCGCGCCGGCACGCCGCTGCTGGAGATCGTGACCGAGCCCGACATCCGCAGCACGGAAGAAGCCGTGGCCTACGCCAAGACGCTGCACCAGATCGTGACCTGGATCGGCATCTGCGACGGCAACATGCAGGAAGGGAGCTTTCGCTGCGACGCCAACGTCTCCGTGCGCAAGCCCGGCCAGCCGCTGGGCACGCGCCGCGAGATCAAGAACCTCAACAGCTTCAAGAACATGCAGCTGGCCATCGACTACGAGATCCGCTGGCAGATCGAGGAAATCGAGGACGGCCGCCGCATCCAGCAGGCCACCGTGCTGTTCGACCCCGACACGGGCGAGACGCGCTCCATGCGCACCAAGGAAGATGCGGCCGACTACCGCTACTTCCCCGACCCGGACCTGCCGCCGCTGGTGGTCGCGCCCGAGTGGGTGGAACAGGTCAGGGCCGACATGCCCGAGCTGCCGCGCGCCATGGCCGCGCGCTTTGTCGAGCAGTACGCCCTGCCCGAGTACGACGCCACCACGCTGACGCAAAGCCAGGCCATGGCCGCCTACTTCGAGGACACGGCCCGGGCCTGCAATGCGCCCAAGCTGGCCAGCAACTGGATCATGGGCGAGATCTCGCGCCGCCTGAACACCGAGGAAATCGGCATGGAGGCCGCCAAGGTCTCCAGCGCCCAGCTGGCCGCGCTGATCCAGCGCATCGGCGACGGCACCATCTCCAACAACGCCGCCAAGCAGGTCTTCGAGGCGCTGTGGAGCGGTGAAGGCAGCGATGTCGATGCCATCATCGAGGCCAAGGGCCTCAAGCAGATGAACGACACGGGCGCCATGGAGAAGATCATCGACGAGGTGATCGCCGCCAACCCGGCCAACGTGGAGCAGTACCGCGCAGGCAAGGACAAGGCCTTCAACGCCCTGGTCGGCCAGGTCATGAAGGCTTCCAAGGGCAAGGCCAACCCGGCGCAGGTCAACGAGCTGCTCAAGGCCAAGCTGGCCTGACCGGCCGCAGCGGGCGCCCCCACGCGCTCCGGGGGGCGCCTGCCTCAATCCACCGAGGCGCCCGACTGCCGTACGGCCTGGCCCCACTGCGTGATCTCGGAGGCCACGAAGGCATCCATCTCGCGGGGCGTGGTGGGCGCAGCCTCCGAGCCCCGATCGCTGATGAACTTGCGCATCTCGGGGCTGCGCAGGATGGCCACGGCCTCGCGGTTGAGCCGGTCGATCACTTCCTGCGGCGTGCCCCTGGGGGCCATCAGGCCCAGCCAGCCCACGGCCTCGAAGCCCCGGAACTCGGGCAGGCCCGATTCGGCAATGGCCGGCACCTCGGGCAGCTGGCTGGAGCGGGCGCTGGAGGTCACACCCAGCGGCACCGCCTTGCCCGCCTGGATATTCGGCAGGGCGGCCGTCACCGAGTCCACCATCAGCGGCACCTGGCCGCCCACGAAGTCCGCCTGCGCGGGGCCGCTGCCCTTGTAGGGGATGTGCTCTATCTGTATCTTGGCGCGCGCCTTGACCATCTCGGCGCTCAGGTGCTGGGTGCCGCCGATGCCGGCGCTGGCGTAGTTCCAGCGGCCCGGCTCGGCACGCGCCTTGTCCACCAGATCTTTCATGGATTGGATGCCAGCACCCGGGTGCGCCAGGAACACCAGCGGCACCTTGGCGATCAGCGTGATGCCCACCAGGTCGGTGCGCGGGTCGAAGTTGACCTTCTTGTACAGCGTCTGGTTCACGGCCATGGCACTGCCGGCCACGAGCAGCGTGTAGCCGTCGGCCGGGCTGCGCACCACCTGCTCGCTGCCGATGTTGCTGCCGGCCCCGGCCTTGTTCTCCACCACCAGCGGCTGGCCCAGCTTCTGGGCGAGCTTTTCAGCCAGCGCGCGCGCAAAGATGTCCGTGGCCTGCCCGGGCGGGAAGGGCACGACCAGGCGGATGGGCTTGTCGGGATAGGCGGCGCTGGCCGGCATGGCCAAGGCGGCGGCCGCGCAGGCTGCGGCGGCCAGAATGATCTGTTTCATGGTGTCGTTGTCTCCTGCGGGCCAGTTTAGCGGCGGCATGCCCGCTGCACCCGCACGCCGCTGTCCCGCAGCCAACAGCGCGCCAGGCCATCTGCCGGAACAATCGGCGCACACCACAGGAGACTCCATGACCGCCAACACCGACCGCCTGCACATCCCCGGCCTGCCCTGGGCCGACTCCCCTGAAACCGTGGGCCTGGGCAGCGCGCGCCTGGCGCGCCTGTCGGCCCGGCTGCAGCGCGGCGTGGACACCGGCGAGATCCCGGGCGCCGTGGCCCTGGTGGCGCGGCGCGGCAAGCTGGCCTACCTGGAGAGCTTCGGCCTGCTGGACCCCGAGGCCGGCACGGCCATGCGGCCCGATGCCATCTTCCGCATCGCCTCCATGAGCAAGCCCATCACCTCGCTGGCCATCATGATGCTGGCCGAGCAGGGGCGGCTGTCCATCATCGAGCCTGTGGAGCAGTACCTGCCCGAGCTGGCCGCGCTGCGCGTGGGCCTGGAGCGCGCGCAGCTGGCGCGGCCCATCACGCTGCAGGACCTGCTGCGCCACACCTCCGGCATTCCCTATGGATTCGCCGGCACCGAACACCCCGTCAAGAAGATGTACCTGGATGCGGGCCTGTTCAGCGGCAAGTTCACCAATGCGCAGTTCATCACCAGGCTCGCGCAGCTGCCGCTGGTGGCCCAGCCCGGCGAGACCTGGGAATACGGCATGTCCACCGACGTGCTGGGCCGCGTGGTCGAGGTGGTCAGCGGCCAGACGCTGGCCACCTTCGTGCGCGATCACATCACCGGGCCGCTGGGCATGGCCGACACGGGCTTTCATGCGCCCGACAGCGAGATCGCACGGGCCGCCCGGCCCCAGCCCGAAGGGCCGCAGAAACAGATGCCGCCCATCCCCCCGGTCACGCGCGCCATGATGTTCGAGTCGGGCGGCGGGGGCATGGTCTCGACCATGGCCGACTATGCGCGGCTGTGCCTGTTCTGGTGCAACGGCGGCACGCTGGACGGCGTGCGCCTGGTCTCGCGCAAGACCGTGGAGCTGATGACCACCAACCACCTGCCCGCCAGCGTGCGCATGGGGCCGGATATGGCGTATTTCGGCGCCCAGCTGCCCTCGCCCGAGGTGGGCCAGGGCTTCGGCCTGGGCTTTGCGGTGCGCACGGCGCCCGGCCTCAACCCGCTGCCGGGCAGCGTGGGCGATTTTTCATGGAGCGGCATCTACGGCACCTTCTTCTGGGTGGATCCGAAGGAGGATTTGTTCGCCATCCTCATGATGCAGTCCATGGCCCAGCGCATTCCCTACCGCTGGGTGATGCGCGAGGGCGTGTACCAGTCCGTGGTGGACTGAGCCGGCAGGCGCGCCGCACCGAAAGGGTGCAAAGCCCATGCTGCCAGCAAGAGCGGCGTCCCTTCCTAAAATGACGCGCTTTTGCAGCCCTGCCCCGGGGCCGCGCAGGCAAAGACAAAAAGACAACAAGGCCATGGGCTGGAACAGAAAAGCATGGGGGCCGGTGGTGCCACGCCCCGCGCCTGCGGACATGTGGCGCGTGGCCATGGGCTCCATCGTGGGCATGGGGCTGGCCACGGCCCTGGTCTGGCTGGCGCATGCGGGCACCTGGGATCTTCCCCTGCGCCTGTTCGCGCCACTGGGTGCCACGGCCGTGCTGCTGTTCGCCGTGCCCACCAGCCCGCTGGCCCAGCCCTGGTCCTGCGTGGTGGGCAATACGGTGTCAGCGCTCTGGGCCCTGTTCGTGCTGCAGTGGTGCCCGCCCCAGCTGGCCCCTGCGCTGGCCGTGGGTGGCGCCATAGGCTGCATGCTGCTGACGCGCTCGCTGCACCCGCCAGGTGGCGCCATGGCCCTGCTGACGGTGCTCAACGCCAAGGCCTCGCTGGCCGCCGGCTGGATGCTGCCCTTCCTGCCCGTGGGCGCGCTGACACTGGGGCTGGTCCTGGCGGCCACGGCGCTCCACCGCGCCACGGGCCGGCGCTACCCCCACCATGCCGACACGGCGCCCAAGGCCGCGCCCGCCGATGCGGCCCACCGCCATGCCTCGCGCCTGGGCCTGTCCCATGCCGATCTGGAGGGGCTGCTGCTGCGCTTCGGCCAGGAAAACAACCTGGAAGCCGATGACCTGGCCGAGCTGCTGGCCGCCGCCGAGGAAACCGCCATCGAGCACCGCCTGGGCGGCGTGCGCTGCGCCCAGCTGATGACGCGCGATCCCTTGAGCTGCTCCATGGACGACGACGTGCACGCCGTGGCCGCACGCTTTCGCGCGCACCCGGCCAAGAGCCTGCCGGTGCTGGACGCCGATGGCGGCCTGGCCGGCACGGTCTCCCGCGCCGAGCTGTACGAGTGGCTGTGGATGAGCCCCGTGCGCCCGGCCGAATCTGCGGCAAAACCTTCTTTGTTGAACTGGCTGGGCCAGCGCCTGCCCGGCAAGACCCGGGCCGCGCCCCGCCTGTCGGAGCTGCCCCAGCTGGTTCATGCGCCTGAACTCAGCGTGGACGAAGACACGCCCGTGGGCCAGTTGCTCAACGCCCTGGCCCGGCACAGCGTGCCCTGCATTCCCGTGATGCGCGAAGGCCGGCTGACCGGCCTGATCACGCGCACGGATCTGATGCGGCTGCTGCTGCAGCCGGGCAGACAGGGCGACCCGGCAATGCGCCCGTTTCAGGAAGCGCGCCCAAGCGCAGCATCCTGAAACCTGGCCATCAGAACAGCACGCGGCAGCGGATGGTGCCCGGAACCTGGGTCAACTTTTCCACGGCCAGACCCGAGGACTGGGCCGCCAGGTCGATCACCACATAGCCCACCTTCTCGTCGGTGCGCAGGTACTGGCCGGCGATGTTGATGCCGTTCTCGGCAAACACCTGGTTGATGGCCGACAGCACGCCGGGCTGGTTGTGGTGCACGTGCAGGATGCGGTTCTGGCCGGGGTGGGCGGGCAGGGCCACTTCGGGGAAGTTCACCGCCGAGGTGGTGGTGCCGTTGTCGCTGTACTTGACCAGCTTCTCGGCCACTTCCAGGCCGATGTTGGCCTGGGCCTCCATGGTGGAGCCGCCCACGTGCGGGGTCAGGATGACGTTGTCCAGGCCGCGCAGGGGCGAGACGAATTCATCCTTGTTGCTGCGCGGCTCGGTGGGGAACACATCGATGGCGGCGCCCAGCAGCTTGCCGGCCTTCAGGGCCTCGGCCAGCGGCTCAATCTCCACCACGGTGCCGCGCGAGGCATTGATCAGGATGGCGCCGGGCTTCATGGCCGCGATTTCCTTGGCGCCGATCATCCACTGGGTGGAGGGCAGCTCGGGCACGTGCAGGGTGACGATGTCGCTGCCGGCCAGCAGATCGGCCAGCGATGCGGCCTGGCGCGCATTGCCCAGCGGCAGCTTGGTGGACACGTCATGGAACAGCACCTGCATGCCCACCGACTCGGCCATCACCGACAGCTGGGTGCCGATGGAGCCGTAGCCCACGATGCCCAGCGTCTTGCCGCGGATTTCGTAGGAATTCTCGGCGCTCTTGAGCCAGCCGCCGCGGTGGGCGGAGGCGTTCTTGGCAGGCACGCCGCGCAGCAGCAGGATGGCTTCGGCCAGCACCAGCTCGGCCACCGAGCGCGTGTTGGAGTAAGGCGCGTTGAAGACCACCACGCCGCGCTCGCGCGCCGCGTCCAGGTCCACCTGGTTGGTGCCGATGCAAAAGCAGCCCACGGCCACGAGCTTTTGCGCGGCGGCGAACACGTCGGCCGTCAGCTGCGTGCGCGAACGGATGCCGACGAAGTGCACGTCGGCGATCTTGCGCTTGAGCTCCTCGCCTTCCAGCGCGCCCGTCACGGTCTCCACATTGGTGTAGCCCGCGTTGCGCAGCACTTCGAGTGCGGAAGGATGGATGCCTTCGAGCAGCAGGAACTTGATCTTCGATTTATCCAGCGACGTTTTGGTCATGGGCGAGCCCTCTCTAGTCAGTCAGAAATCAGAGCGAGCATTACAGCGGATTCGGGAAGCCGCTACAGCCGGTAGGCCCAAAGCCTGCGCGCCCGCAAGCGGGAGAACCATGCGCCCTGCGGCCATGAACGCCCTGCCATCCGGCAGGCGCCCATTGCAGGACGGTGCATGCCACGGGAGCACATGCACACTTCGAGATTGGCGCGAAATGTAAAACATTGAGAACCGGTGCGCCCGTGCGCGGCAGCCTTCCTAGAATTCGCGCGTCTGTGTCCGGCGCTTTCAAATCAATAGCAACAGAACAGCCCTGCAGGCGGGCCGGACACGCCCTTGTTTTACGAACCAACCGAGGATTCCGATGATTACAAACATGCTGCGCAGGATCGAGGACCTGCTGGTGCAGGTGGTGCGCGTGGTGCTGCTGGTGTTCTCCCTGCTCGTGCTGGTGGGCATGGCGCTGTGGACCTGGGAGAGCTTCAGGCCCGGCAAGGCCGAGGCGCCCCAGGCCGTGGCCCAGGAATTGAACTGGAAGGACGCCAGGCCCGACCTGCAGTTCGTCGTGGACGAAACCAGCCGCGACCTGGGCGCGGGCGGCGGCGAACCCGCCATGGAAAAGCGCCTGGCCGATCCGGCGCTGCGCCCCGCCTTCCAGAAGGCCGACGCCCTGGTGCGCGCCTTCGTGAACAAGGATCCCGCGCGGCGCGAGCGCACCGAGCGGGACAACCAGGCCCGGGGCCTGGCGCCGCTGCACCCGCTGCTGCAAGGCGACGCCCTGCCGTCCGAGGCCGATGTGCAGCGCCGCATCCAGGAACGCGGGCAGCGCGAAGGCGATGCCGGGGCCGTGGATGCGGCTGCCGACGCAGCGGCTGCCGCAGCCGCCTCCACCGGCGAGGAAGACGGCTGGATGGTCGAGCCCGTGGATACCGCCGCCGCCATCCATGAGCGCGCCCAGGCCGCCGAGCTGGAACATGGCAAGGGCGCCTATGCGGCCTATGTGCAGGGCCTGCCCGCCGCGCTGGAGCAGGTCTTCGGCAATGCCGCGCTGGAGCCGCGGCTGCAGGCGCAGACGGCCCAGCAGATCCTGTCCACGGTGCTGCTGAACTACACGCTGTCCCTGGACAATGCGGCGCGCGCGCTGCGCGGCGAGGACAGCCACGGCAGCAGCTCCTGGAAGGAGCGCTTCGGCGCCGTGGAGACGGCCTTCTGGAGCATGCTGATGTCATTCCTCGTGCTGGTGGTGATGGTGCTGGTCTTCATCCGCATGGAGCGCCACCTGCGCGTGATCAGCCAGCAGCATGGCCAGGCACCGCGCCAGCCCTGAGGCCTTGCGCTATCGTTGCCGCTTTCCTTTCTGCTTGCCGCATATCCGCATGACACGCAACACCACCACTCCCATCCATCCGCAATTCCTGGGCCGCATGTCGCCGCGCGCCTTCAAGCCGGAGGCACTGAGCCAGGCCCAGATCGAGCAACTGGCCGACGCCGCGCGCTGGGCGCCTTCGGCCAGCAACAAGCAGCCCTGGCACTTTGCCTATGCGCTGCGCGGCGATGCGAACTGGCAGGCCTTCAGCACCATTCCCAACGAGTTCAACCGCCGCTGGTGCCTGGAGGCGGGCGCGCTGATCGTGCTGATGTCCGACCGCCAGGCCTCGCCCGGCAAGCACAGCTTCGACGCGGGCTGCGCCTGGGGCTACCTGGCGCTGGAAGCCCACGCCATGGGCCTGGCCACGCACGCCATGGGCGGCTTCTCGGCCGACGCCGCACGCGAGGTGCTGCGCCTGCCCGAGCACCTGGAGCCCGAGGTGGTGATCGCCGTGGGCTGGCGCGGCGACGCGGCCACCCTGCCCGACGATCTGCGCGAGCGCGAGGTGCCCTCGCCCCGCAAGCCGCTGGCCGAAGTGCTGAGCGCCGGCCCCGTGACCACGGGCGGCTGACGGCGGGTTCCAAGTCCTACGCCGCTTTGCGGGGATGCCCCGGATGGCCGCTCCAGGCCCCGGGGCTACACTGGTCCACAGGCCTGCGGCGCAGCAGGCGTCCATGACCCCAAGGAGTTGCCATGACCCCATCCACCAGCCCCAATCTCGACAAGCTGCGCAACATCGTCCAGAAGTTCGGCGCCAGCTCCTTCACCACGGACCAGGTGGCCAGCGAATACGACGACGCCCCGGCCACGGCGGAAAGCACCGAGCAATTCGACGCCCTGCTGCAGCGCCACGCGGCCGTGCTGGGCATCCATGCCGTGCCTGGAAGCGGCGGCCAGGGCCACGGCGCCACCGTCTGGCAGCCGGCCTGAGCGCGCCGGCGGCGCAAAGCACGGCGCCGCTACACTCGCTGCGGCCGGCACGGTGCCGGCGCGCAGTTTCCTTTTGATGTCCTCACTCTCTCCCCATACCTGGCTGCAGCTGTCCGTGGCAGCCAGTGCCTTGCTGGTGCTCGCCTCCATCGGCTGGGTCTGGCACGGCACGCGCGCCCTGCCTGCAGATTCGCGCGATGGCCGCAGCGCCCGGCGCATGGCGGCCCTGTTCGCCCTGGGCGCCCTGGCCTGGCTGGCCTACGGCCTGTACACGGGCTATGCCGTGCTGTGGAAGGCGGACGCGCTGATGCTGTTCGCCCAGCAGGGCGCGCTGCTGCGCCTGCCGCTGCTGATCGGCGGACTGGCCTGGGTGGCCGCGCTGCTGGTCACGCGCGTGCTGCGCATGCTGGGCCGGGCCGGATCGGCATGAGCCGGCGCTGACCCCACGGTGCGAGCGCTCAGGGCGCCGCCACCTCCTTGGGCAGCACATAGGCGCGCACGCTGTCCCCGGCCTTGGTGCCGGTCGAACCATGCCCACCCGCCACCACCACCAGGTACTGGCGCTGGTCCGTGCCCAGGTAGGTCATGGGCGTGGCCTGGCCGCCTGCGGGCAGGCGGTCCTGCCAGAGCTGGCGGCCGCTGTCCACGTCATAGGCGCGCACATAGTTGTCCAATGCCCCCGAGTAGAAGGCCACGCCGCCAGCGGTCATCACCGGGCCGCCAATGCCGGGCACGCCCATGCGAAAGCCCAGCGGCAGCGGGCTCAGGTCACGCGGCGTGCCGTTGCGGCGCTGCCAGACGATCTGGCCCGTGCGCAGGTCGGCACCCGCCACAAAGCCCCAGGGCGGCGCCTGGCAGGGAATGCCCAGCGGCGAGACAAAGGGCTTGAGCCGCACCGCAAACGGTGCGCCGAAGTTTTCGTTGAGCGCGGGCAGGCTGTCCTTGGGCGGGCCGCCGTCCTGCACCAGCAGCGAGGTATCGTCCGCGCGCGGCACCAGGGTGGAGACGAAGGCCAGCCGCGTGGGCGTGGCAAACACCACCTGCCGGCGCGGGTCCACGGACACGCCGCCCCAGTTGAAGACGCCGAAATTGCCCGGATAGATCAGCGAGCCCTGCTCCGAGGGCGGCGTGAAGCGCCCCTCGTAGCGCAGGCGGCGAAAGGCCAGCCGGCACCACAGTTGCTCGAAGGGGCTGGCGCCCCACATGTCGCGCTCGGTCAGGGCCGGGGGGTTGAAGCTCAGCTGCGAATGCGGCTGCGTGGGCGCCGTGCGGTCGCCGCGTGCCGCGCCCTGCGGCGCAGCCACCTCGGTGACGGGCAGCAGCGGCTGGCCCGTGCGCCGGTCCAGCACGAACAGCTCGCCTTGCTTGGTGGGCTGCACCAGGGCGGGCACGCTGTGGCCGCCGATCTCCAGGTCGATCAGGCTGGGTTGAGAGGGCACGTCGTAGTCCCAGAGATCGTGGTGCACGGTCTGGAACACCCAGCGCACGGCGCCCGTGGCAATGTCCAGCGCCACCACCGAGGACGAATACTGCTCGGCCTCGGCGCTGCGCCGCCCGCCCCATTGGTCGGGCGGCGCATTGCCCATGGGCACGAAGACCAGGCCCAGCGTCTCGTCCACGCTGGAGATGGACCAGCTGTTGGGCGAGCTGGGCACATAGGTCTGCCCCGGAGGCAGCGGCGTGCTGTTGCCTGGCCGCCCCGGGTCCCAGGCCCACAGCAGCGCACCCGAGCGGATGTCGAACGCACGGATCACGCCCGAAGGCTCGCGCGTGGAATGGTTGTCCAGCACCGTGCCACCCACGATGATGCGGTCGCGCGCCACCACCACCGGCGAGGTCGAGTAGTACGAGCCCGGCTTGCGCTCGGGCATGCCCTGCCAGAGGTCGATCTGGCCCTGGCCGCCCGCCACATTGCTGCAGGTCTGGCCATCTGCGGGATTGAGCGCGACCACCTTGCCGTCGGCCGTGGCCATGAACAGCTTGGCGGTGCAGCGGCCGTCATCGCCAGGGGCTGCAGAAGCAGAAGCCGAAGCCGCGGATGCGGCGGTGGGTGCAGGCACGGCCTGCGCGCCGGACTTCCTTGCAGCCGGCGCCACCGCCGAATGCGTCTGCCCTGCCGCCGCATCGAACTGCGCGGCCGCCTGCGCGGACTGGTAGGACAGGCCCCGGCAGGTCAGATGCTGCAGCGCCAGCCCCTTGGGCATGGGCAGGTCGCGCCGCCACAGCTGCTTGCCCGTGGTGGCATCGAGCGCAATCACCGACTGGTGGGGCGTGCACAGGAACAGGCGCTCGCCGATCTTCAGCGGCGTGACCTCGAACGTGGTTTCTTCGGGATCGCCGGGTTTGCCGCGCACATCGCCCGTGCGGAACTCCCAGGCCAATTGCAGCAGCCGCACGTTGTGCGGGCCGATCTGGCGCAGCGGCGAATAGCGCTGGCCCGCTCCGGTGCGGCCATAGGCATGCCATTCGCCCTCGGGCACGGCATCGGTGGCATCGCCCTGCAGCACCGGCGGGCTGCGCAGGCCACCGGCATCGGAGGCCACCATGGACATGTTCTGCACGGCCGTGACCTGGCCGTCGGCCGGCAGGTCCGACGCGGCGGCGGCCGCACCCGCAAACTGGCCCTGGGTTTCATGGGCATCGCGCTGGCGCCCGAATGACAGGCCCGCAAGAATGGCCGTGCCCAGCACCACCAGCGCCAGCGCCGCATGGGCCGGTGCCAGGCCCCGGTTCTGGCCCATGTCGGGCTCATGGCGCAGCGCACGCACCGACCAGGGCAGCACCAGCAGCAGGCCCATCAACCAGGGCACACCCAGGCGCCCCGCCAGCGGCCACCAGTCCAGCCCTATCTCCCAGACCGCCCACAGCGCGGTGCCCAGCAGCCACAGCGCAAACAGCCACAGCGCCGCTGCCGAACGGCGCGCCACGCCCAGGCCCACGGCCAACAGCAGCACACCTGCCACCACGTAGTAGCCGCTGCCCCCGGCCCACAGCAGCTGGGCGCCTCCCCAGGCCAGCCAGGCACCGGCGGCCCACAGCCACAGCACCGTCAACCATCGCCATGCCGTCATGCATGCTCCCTTCTCGCGGCGGCCCGGCACCAGTGGCTGCAGCGCACACCAGCAGCCAGGCCCTGAGGGCCCGGGAAAATCCGTGGCCGGGAATGTAGTGACAGCCTAGACCGCCGCAATGGCAGCGCTTGCAGGACGAATCCGATTCACGCGCACCGGGCGTGCGGCAGGCCGTTCGCGCCAGACGGGAAAGACAGGGGGCAAGGGCCGCTCAGCGGCCCGTGGGAGCCGCAGCGGCGGCGGCCGCGCTCCACAGCGCACGCAGCGGCACGAGCTCGGCATCGAAGCGCTGGTTGATGCGGCTTTTTTCCTGCTCCTGCTGCTGGATGAAGCGCTGCTGCTCTTCCTGGCTGCTGCGGTTTTCATCGAGCTGGCGGCGCAGGGAGGCGGGGGCCTTGGACGGGTCCTTGCGGTAGAACTCCATCTCGCCATCGATCTTGACGCGCTGGGCCTGCAGCTCCTGTATGCGCTGGCGCGCCAGGTTGGCGACCTGGTCGGTCTGCGACAGGGCCTCGGCGCGTTCGGCGTCGTGCGTGGCCTGGTTGGGATAGCGCGCAATCAGGGCGCGCTCGCGCGAGCGCTCCTCGCGCACACGGCGCTGTTCGGCCTGCTCGCGGCGGCGCTGGGCATCGAGCTCGGCGCGCTCGTTGTCGGTCAGCGTGGGGCCGACGCGGCGAAGCTCCACGCCGGAGCTGCCCAGCACACGCTGGTCGCGGTCCACGCATTCGGCAATCGGGCGGTCTGCCGTCAGGCGCCGGCCCTTGGCGTCGGTGCATGCATAGATGCCGGCCGGCACGCCGGCATCCAGGGCGCAGGCAGGGCCAGCCGTGGCACCAGCCAGGGCGCACCACAGCAACCGTGCATGCAACGCCTTGTTCATCAAACCCTTATTCCTTGTCATTGACTCCGTAACGCTGGCGGTAGGCCAGCACGCGCTCATGGTGGCCGCTGCCCGCGCTGCCGCCCTGAATCTCAAGATAAAGCAATAAGTCTGCCAACTTTGCAATGGTGCAGACCTGCATACCCAGCTGATTGCGCACGTACTGCACGGCGCTGTGGGGCACGTCCTGGCCATTCTCGGTGGCCATTTCCTGGCGGTCCAGCGCGATCGCCACGGCATGCGGCGTGGCGCCTGCGGCGCGGATGATGGCGATGGACTCGCGCGCTGCCGTGCCGGCGCTCATCACGTCGTCCACGATCAGCACGCGGCCCTTGAGGGGCGCGCCCACCAGGGTGCCGCCCTCGCCGTGGTCCTTGGCTTCCTTGCGGTTGTACGCAAAGGGCTTGTTCAGGCCCATGCGGGCCAGCTCCACGGCCACGGTGGCGGCCAGCGGGATGCCCTTGTAGGCGGGGCCGAAGATCATGTCGAACTCGATGCCGCTGGCTGCGATGGCTTTTGCATAGAATTCGGCGAGACGGCCCATCTTGCCGCCGTCATCGAACAGGCCGGCATTGAAGAAGTACGGGCTCATGCGCCCGGCCTTGGTCTTGAACTCGCCGAAACGCAGCACCCCTGCGTCAACGGCGAATTGCACAAATTCCTGCGCCAGACGGCCTGTGTCATCGGCCTGCAGATTACTCACCACCATGGATTCATCCTTGTTCAAATTGACCAGCCTCAACCTCAACGGCATCCGCTCGGCCTCGACCAAGGGCGTCGAAGCCTGGATCGAGGCCACTGCGCCGGATTGTATTTGCGTGCAGGAAATCAAGGCCCAGGCCGCCGACATGACCGGACGCTTCGAGCTGCTGGCTGGCCTGCGCGGCCACTTCCACTACGCCGAGAAGAAGGGCTACTCGGGCGTGGGCGTCTACAGCCGCCACGAGCCCAGCGATGTCGTGGTCGGCTTCGGCTCGCACGAGTTCGACGCCGAGGGCCGCTATGTGGAGGCGCGCTTCGACACGCCCGCGCGCAAGCTGTCCATCATCAGCGCCTACTTTCCCAGCGGCAGCTCGGGCGAACTGCGCCAGACGGCCAAGTTCCGCTTCCTGGCCGAAATGCACGAGCACCTGATGCGCATGAAGGGCGAGCGCGAGTTCATCCTGTGCGGCGACATCAACATCGCCCACCAGCAAATCGACCTCAAGAACTGGCGCAGCAACCAGAAAAACAGCGGTTTCACGCCCGAAGAGCGCGAGTGGATGACAAAGTTGTTACACAAAACTGATCCCACGGGCGGTCTTGTGGACGTTTATCGCCTGCTCCAGCCCGACACCACGGACGCCTGCTACACATGGTGGAGCAACCGAGGCCAGGCCTATGCCAACAACGTGGGATGGCGCCTGGACTACCACCTGGCCACCCCGGCCATCGCCGCACTGGCACGCACCGAGCACATCTACAAGGATGTGAAGTTCTCGGACCATGCGCCGGTGACCATCGGCTATGACATGAAGGTGTGAGCGCAAGGAGCGGCTCGCGCCGCCCCTTGTCCCTTGTGCCCCAGGCAGCACCTCACTCCAGCGCCTTGCCCATGTCCTCCACCACCTTCTTGGCGTCGCCGAAGACCATCATGGTCTTGTCCATGTAGAACAGCTCGTTGTCCAGGCCCGCATAGCCGGCCGCCATGGAGCGCTTGTTGACGATCACCGTCTTGGCCTTGTAGGCCTCCAGGATGGGCATGCCGTAGATGGGGCTGCCCTTGACGTGCGCGGCGGGGTTCACCACGTCGTTGGCGCCCAGGATGATGGCCACGTCGGCCTGGCCGAACTCGCTGTTGATGTCCTCCATCTCGAAGACCTGGTCGTAGGGGACCTCGGCCTCGGCCAGCAGCACGTTCATGTGGCCGGGCATGCGGCCGGCCACCGGGTGGATGGCGTACTTCACCGTCACGCCGCGCTCGGTGAGCTTGTCGGCCAGCTCCTTGACCGCGTGCTGGGCACGCGCCACGGCCAGGCCGTAGCCGGGCACGATGACCACGGTCTCGGCATTGCCCAGGACGAAGGCCGCATCGTCGGCGCTGCCGCTTTTCACGTTGCGCTGCTGCTGGGAGCCTGCCGCCGCGCTGGTGGCCTCGCCGCCGAAGCCACCCAGGATCACGCTGAAGAACGAGCGGTTCATGGCCTTGCACATGATGTAGCTCAGGATGGCGCCCGAACTGCCCACCAGCGAACCCGCAATAATCAGCATGCTGTTGTTCAGCGAGAAGCCGATGCCCGCCGCCGCCCAGCCCGAGTAGCTGTTGAGCATGGACACGACCACCGGCATGTCCGCGCCGCCGATGGGAATGATCAGCAGCACGCCCAGCAGCAGGCCCAGGGCGATGACCAGCACGATGTCCATCCAGCTTTGGCTGTGCCAGAAGCCGAAGACGAAGAAGGCTGCTGCCAGCCCCAGCACGGCGTTGAGCGCATGCTGGCCCTTGAACTGCACGGGCGCGCCCTGGAACAGGCGGAACTTGTACTTGCCGCTGAGCTTGCCGAAGGCGATCACCGAGCCCGTGAAGGTCACGGCGCCGATGAAGGCGCCCAGCGCCAGCTCCACGCGGTTGCCGCCCGGAATGGCGCCGCCCTTGGCCGTGATGGCAAAGGCCCAGGGCTCGGCCACGGCGGCCACGGCGATGAACACCGCCGCCAGGCCGATCATGCTGTGCATGAAGGCCACCAGCTCGGGCATCTTGGTCATCTCCACGCGCTGGGCCATGACGGCACCGGCCGTGCCGCCGACCAGCAGGCCCAGCAGCACCCAGCCCAGGCCCAGAGCGTTGCCGCCGGCCAGCTGCACGATGAGCGCCGCCGTGGTCAGCACGGCGATCACCATGCCGGCCATGCCGAACAGGTTGCCGCGTATGGAGGTGGTGGGATGCGACAGCCCCTTGAGCGCCTGGATGAAGCAGACGCTGGCCACCAGGTAGAGCAATGTGACGAGGTTCATGCTCATGACTGGCCCTCCGCCTTGGCGTCCTTGCCCGGAGCGCTCTTGCGCTCTTTCTTGCGGAACATCTCCAGCATGCGCCGCGTGACCAGGAAGCCGCCGAACACGTTGACCGCGGCCAGCGCCACGGCCAGCACGCCCATGGTCTTGCCCAGGCCCGTTTCCGTGAGCGCCGCCGCCAGCATGGCGCCGACGATGACGATGGCCGAGATGGCATTGGTCACCGCCATCAGCGGCGTGTGCAGCGCGGGCGTGACGGTCCAGACCACGTGGTAGCCCACGTAGATGGCCAGCACGAAGATGATGAGATGGATGATGGTGGGGGATACGGCTTCCATGTCATTTCCTCCGCAGCTGGCCTTCATGGGCCATCAGGCACGCGGCCACGATGTCGTCCTCCATGTCCACATGCAGGGCGCCATCCTTGTTGATGATGAGCTTGAGAAAATCGAGCACGTTGCGTGCATACAGGGCCGAGGCATCGGCCGCCACCATGGCGGGCAGGTTGGTCAGTCCCACGATGGTCACGCCATGCGTGACCACGGTCATGCCGGCCTGGGTCAGCGGGCAGTTGCCGCCGCGCTCTGCCGCCAGGTCCACGATGACAGCGCCGGGCTTCATGGCCTGCACCATCTCGGCCGTGACCAGCACGGGAGCGGGCCGGCCCGGAATCAGCGCCGTGGTGATGACCACGTCAGCCTGGGCCACGCGCTTGGCCACCTCGGCCTTCTGGCGGTCCAGCCAGCTTTGCGGCATGGGGCGCGCGTAGCCGCCCACGCCTTCGGCGGCCTCCTTTTCCTCGGCGGTCTCGTAGGGCACGTCGATGAACTTGCCGCCCAGGGATTCGACCTGCTCACGCACGCTGGGCCGCACATCGCTGGCCTCGATCACGGCGCCCAGGCGCTTGGCCGTGGCAATGGCCTGCAGGCCGGCCACGCCCACGCCCAGCACCACGACGCGCGCGGCCTTCACCGTGCCGGCCGCCGTCATCAGCATGGGAAAGAAGCGCTGGTACTGGTTGGCCGCGATCATCACGGCCTTGTAGCCGGCGATATTGGCCTGGCTGGACAGCACGTCCATGCTCTGCGCACGCGTGGTGCGCGGAGCCGCCTCCAGCGCATAGGCCGTCACTCCCGCGTCGGCCAGGCGCTGCAGGCCTGCGGGCTGGAACGGGTCCAGCATGCCGACCAGCGTTGCGCCCTTGCGGATGCCGGGCAACTCGTCCTCCGAAGGGATACGGACCTTGAGCACCAGGTCGGCGCCCAGGGCGCCTGCCACATCGACGATCTCCGCGCCCGCTGCCTCGTACAAGGCATCGGGCACGCTGGCCGCCACTCCCGCCCCCGCCTGCACGCGCAGCACATGGCCTTGCGCACGCAGCTTCTTGACGGTCTCGGGGGTCGCAGCCACCCGGGTTTCTCCTGCCATGGTCTCGGCAGGCACGCCAATCAACATACCGGTTCTCCCTCGCGTGATGCCGGTACCCGCCCTGCATTGCGCAGGTGGCGGCCCGGCCCATCCTCGAAAAAATCCTTGCGTGCCTGCATCGGGGGCAGGCTGGCTTGGCGGCACGGCTAGCTTGTAACACGGCGGCGTTGCCGCAGCCACGGGGTCTGCCCGCGAGGCTGTCTCCTGTCCGTCACAGGACCTGGATTGCCACGAGATGACAGCCACATTAAATGATCGCCATCCACGGCCCGGCGGACCGCTGCCGTGTCCCAATGCGCCTTTGAACGACTGCAGCGGCGCATCCGCGCAGTGCGAAGGAATACACCATGGGACTCTTGCAAAGACTGTTCGGAAATCATTCGCGCGGCGGCCACCACGGCGGCGGCACATACCGTGCCGCAGCCGTGGCGGCGGTCTGCCCCGGCTGCCGTGCATCCATTGCCGCCAGCTCGCGCTTTTGCCCGCAGTGTGGCGGCGCGGTGCTGCCGCAGGCCTGCAGGAACTGCAACGCCAGCCATCCGGCCGGCGCGCGGTTCTGCGGGCAATGCGGCCAGCCGACCACCTGACGGTGCAAGCGGGGGCGGTCCTGCGCTGCCATCAGGGGAAGGACCGGGAATAATGGACGCTTTCGCCAGAAGCACCCACGCCGCTCATGCTCCAGTACCACACCATCCCCGTCACCGCCTTCCAGCAGAACTGCTCGCTGGTCTGGTGCGACCAGACCATGGAAGCCGCCGTCATCGACCCGGGCGGCGACCTGGAGCAGATCGGCTGGGAGATTGAGCGCCTGGGCCTGGCGCTCAAGGCCATCTGGCTCACGCACGCCCACATAGACCACGCGGGCGGCACGCGCGAGCTGGCCGATGCACAGCAGTTGCCCATCATCGGCCCCCATCCCGGAGACCAGTTCTGGATCGATGCGCTGCCCCAGCAGGGCGCCATGTTCGGCTTCCCGCATTCGGACCCCTTCACGCCCACGCGCTGGCTGCACGATGGCGACACGGTGAGCATCGGCCAGGAAACGCTGCAGGTGCGCCACTGCCCCGGCCATACGCCCGGCCACGTGGTGTTCCATGCGCCGCAGATCGACCGCGCCTTCGTGGGAGACGTGCTGTTCGCGGGCAGCATCGGCCGCACCGACTTTCCCCAGGGCAACCACCAGCAGCTGATCGACAGCATCGTCCAGCGCCTGTGGCCCATGGGCGACCAGACCGTGTTCATCCCGGGCCACGGCCCCGAAAGCAGCTTCGGCCGCGAGCGCAAGAGCAACCCCTACGTGGGCGGGACCTGAGCCGTACGGGAGTCCCCTACAGGACTCCGCGCGCCTGCGCCCATCGGGCATCATGCCCGGCACAGCAGGCGGCGCCCCCGGACCGCCTCCCATTCCAACTAACGGAGACAGCTTCATGAGCACGCAAGAGCACCTGCAGTTCTATATCGACGGCCAATGGGTTCCCCCGGCTGTGCCGCGCACGCTGGATGTGATCAATCCGTCCACCGAGGAGGTGGCGGCCCGCATCAGCATGGGCTCGGCCGCCGATGTCGATGCAGCCGTGGCCGCCGCACGCCGCGCGTTCGACGGCTTCTCGCAGACCACGCGCGACGAGCGGCTGGCCCTGCTGGACAAGGTGCTGGCGGTCTACATGCGCCGCATCGACGAGGTGGCGCAGACCATCTCGCTGGAGATGGGCGCGCCGCTGTGGCTGTCGCGCGCGGCCCAGGCCACCGTGGGCGCGGGGCACCTGAAGCAGACACTGCAGGTGCTCAAGGACTTCGAGTTCGAGAGCGTGCGCGGCACCACCGGCATCGTGCATGAGCCCGTGGGCGTGGTGGGCATGATCACGCCCTGGAACTGGCCCATCAACCAGATCATGTGCAAGGTGGCACCGGCCCTGGCGGCGGGCTGCACCATGGTGCTCAAGCCCTCGGAGATCGCGCCGCTCAACGCCATCCTGGTGGCCGAGATCCTGCACGAAGCGGGCGTGCCGGCCGGCGTGTTCAACCTGGTCAACGGCGACGGCCCCTCGGTGGGCGAGGCCATGTCCGTGCACCCCGGCATCGACATGATGACCTTCACGGGCTCCACGCGCGCGGGCATTGCCGTGGCCAAGGCCTCGGCCGATACCGTCAAGCGCGTGACGCAGGAGCTGGGCGGCAAGTCGGCCAACATCGTGCTGGACGACGCCGACATCGAAAAGGCCGTTGCCCAGGGCGTGAACGCCTGCTTCACCAACTCCGGCCAGAGCTGCAACGCGCCCACGCGCATGTTCGTGCCGCGCGCCATGCATGCGCGCGCCGTGGCGGCCGCCAAGGCCGCTGCCGAGGGCGTGAAGGTAGGCGATGCATTGGCCGACACGGGCGCCATGCACATGGGCCCCGTGGTCAGCGAGGCGCAGTTCCGCAAGATCCAGGGCCTGATCGAGGCCGGCATCGCCGAAGGCGCCACCCTGGTGGCCGGTGGCACGGGCCGCCCCGAGGGCCTTGCGCGCGGCTACTTCGTGCGGCCCACGGTGTTCGCCGACGTGCGCAACGACATGACCATTGCGCGCGAGGAGATCTTCGGCCCCGTGCTGGTCATCCTGCCCTACGACACGGAGGAGGAGGCCATCGCCCAGGCCAACGACACGCCCTACGGCCTGTCGGGCTATGTGCAGTCAGGCAGCCTGGAGCGCGCACGCCGCGTGGCATCGCGCCTGCGCACCGGCATGGTCCACCTCAACGGCGCGGGGCCGGACTTCGGCGCGCCGTTCGGTGGCTACAAGCAGTCGGGCACGGGCCGGGAATGGGGCGAGCACGGCTTCAAGGAGTACCTTGAAGTGAAAGCCGTGATGGGCTATCAACCAAAGCAAAAAGCCGCCGCCTGAAGGCGGCTGCCTACCCGCGCCGTGCGGCCTCGTAGAGGCCTTCCACGCGCGGGATGTTGCGCTCCAGTTCGCGGATGCGCTCGGGGCCTGCGGGGTGGGTGGACAGGAATTCCAGGCCGCCGCGGTCGCCCGTGGCCTGGCCCATCTTGCGCCACAGCGAGACCGAGGCCTGGGGGTTGTAGCCGGCGCGCGCGGCCAGTTCCAGGCCCACGAGGTCGGCCTCACTCTCGTCGCCCCGGCTGAATTTCAGCGACAGCAGCTGGCCACCCAGGCGGGCCGCCGCATTGCCCAGGTCGCCCAGGCCCAGCAATTGGGCGCCCAGCGA
>NZ_JAELTK010000259.1:0-319 GCF_016428765.1 Delftia sp. ASV31 | reverse complement strand
CCCCCCCCCCCCCCCCCCCCCCCCCCCCCCCCCCCCCCCCCCCCCCCCCCCCCCCCCCCCCCCCCCCCCCCCCCCCCCCCCCCCCCCCCCCCCCCCCCCCCCCCCCCCCCCCCCCCTTTTTCATGATCCGGCGACCACCGAGATCTACACTGTTCGCATTTCGTCGGCAGCGTCAGATGTGTATAAGAGACAGGCCTGAAGCTGGGCGCCCGCAAGGTCTATGCCGAAACCTTCGAGCGCCTGCGCACCGTGGCGACCCGGGCCCAGGCGCAGGCCGGAGAGATCCAGTCCATGCTGGGCGCGACCTTCAAGGAACTCA
>NZ_JAELTK010000258.1:0-319 GCF_016428765.1 Delftia sp. ASV31 | reverse complement strand
CCCCCCCCCCCCCCCCCCCCCCCCCCCCCCCCCCCCCCCCCCCCCCCCCCCCCCCCCCCCCCCCCCCCCCCCCCCCCCCCCCCCCCCCCCCCCCCCCCCCCCCCCCCCCCCCCCCTTTTTTAATGACACGGCGACCACCGAGATCTACACTGTTCGCATTTCGTCGGCAGCGTCAGATGTGTATAAGAGACAGGCCCAGGACGAGTCCGAGCGCCAGAACCAGCTGCTGCTGCAGGAGATCGCCGCCCACAAGCGCACCGATGCCGAGCTGCAGGCCGCCAAGGACCATGCCGAGCAGGCCAGCCAGGCCAAGACCCGC
>NZ_JAELTK010000257.1:0-320 GCF_016428765.1 Delftia sp. ASV31 | reverse complement strand
CCCCCCCCCCCCCCCCCCCCCCCCCCCCCCCCCCCCCCCCCCCCCCCCCCCCCCCCCCCCCCCCCCCCCCCCCCCCCCCCCCCCCCCCCCCCCCCCCCCCCCCCCCCCCCCCCCCCCTTTTTACTGACACGGCGACCACCGAGATCTACACTGTTCGCATTTCGTCGGCAGCGTCAGATGTGTATAAGAGACAGGGCCTGGTCCCAGTCAAGATGGCTGGCGCCACGGCGCGTGGTCCATTCGCGCTCCCATTCGGCGTCAAAGGCATCGAAGTCGGCATCGCGGCGTGCGGCGGCAGCGTTCCAGCCCAGCTCGTAGGC
>NZ_JAELTK010000256.1:0-320 GCF_016428765.1 Delftia sp. ASV31 | reverse complement strand
CCCCCCCCCCCCCCCCCCCCCCCCCCCCCCCCCCCCCCCCCCCCCCCCCCCCCCCCCCCCCCCCCCCCCCCCCCCCCCCCCCCCCCCCCCCCCCCCCCCCCCCCCCCCCCCCCCCCCCTTTAATGATCCGGCGACCACCGAGATCTACACTGTTCGCATTTCGTCGGCAGCGTCAGATGTGTATAAGAGACAGCTTCTGGGCTGCATAGCCGACGACTTCACGGGCGCCACCGATCTGGCGAACAACCTGGTGCGCGCAGGCATGCGCGTGGTGCAAAGCATTGGCGTGCCTGCCGGCCCGGTGGACGAGGGCGTGGACG
>NZ_JAELTK010000255.1:0-320 GCF_016428765.1 Delftia sp. ASV31 | reverse complement strand
CGCGCAGGGCCGGCACGCGGCGATTCTGACGGCCTGCCTTGCGGCGGGACTGGCGGATGTCCAGGCGCAGGAGGCCCAGGCCGTTGCCGCCGCCGCCGAGGGCCGCGACGCGGCCAAGGCGCAGGAGCTGTCTCTTATACACATCTGACGCTGCCGACGAAATGCGAACAGTGTAGATCTCGGTGGTCGCCGGAGCATTAAAAAAGGGGGGGGGGGGGGGGGGGGGGGGGGGGGGGGGGGGGGGGGGGGGGGGGGGGGGGGGGGGGGGGGGGGGGGGGGGGGGGGGGGGGGGGGGGGGGGGGGGGGGGGGGGGGGGGGGG